>NZ_JBHXBO010000014.1:0-36782 GCF_042726775.1 Oerskovia sp. NPDC060287 | reverse complement strand
GGTGACTGCACCCGGCCCACGCCGTCCGTCGTCGGTCCGTCCTTCGATGCCGGACGCGCCGACCCCGCGGGCGTGCCGAACCCGCAGGCGGGCCGAGCCGGCCAGACCCGCACGACGGGCTCAGTACTCGACCGGGTCCACCCGGCGCAGCACAATCGCGAGCAGCTCGGCGAGGCGTTCGCGCTCGTCGTCGGTGAGCCGGTCGAGCGCGGCACGCTCGCGGTCGAGCTGGGCGGGGAAGAGCTCGTCGACGAGCCGGGTCCCCTCCTCGGTGAGCGAGAGCAGCACACCCCGCCGGTCGCGCTCGACGACGGTCCGCTCGACGAGCCCCTCGCGCTGGAGGTGGTCGAGCCGCTTGGTGATCGAGGCTCCGGGCGCACGGGTGATGGTCGTGACCTCGCGTGCGCGCAGGGGGCGCCCCGCGCGCCGCAGGGCCGTGAGCACCTCGAGCTCGGGGCGGGTCAGCGACCGCTGCGCGAGGGCAGCGTCGCTCGCCTCGGCCAGCAGCGCGGCGATCCGGGTGATCCGGCCGATCGAGTCGGCGGGCGACACGTCGACGTCGGGCATCTGCTCTGCCCACTGCTCGCGCAGGCGCTCCACGTAGTCCACGGCACCCAGCGTAGTGCCCGTCCCCAACTAGTTCACTAGTGAAACATCTGCGAACGAGGCGTACCCTGGACGGGATGCCACTCTCCTCCGCGACCGCCACAGCCCTGTCCCCCGAGCCACCAGCCGATCGACGCTCCCCCGTCCGCACCGCCGCACGCGAGGTCCTCGACCCCTCCCACCTGCGGGCCGCGCTCCGACTCACCTCGGTCGACGCGACCCTCGCGGCAGCCCTGCGGTGCGGTGCGAGCGTCGCTCTCGCGCTCGTCCTCGCCGCCACGAGCGGGCACCAGGACCTCGCGGGCTTCGCGGCCCTCGGTGCCCTGACCTCGCTCTACGGGCGGTTCGACCCGTACCGCCGTCGTGCCGCGCTGCTCGCCCTGGTGGGCGCGACCATGATCGGCTCGATCCTGCTCACGACCGCGATCACGGCCGCCGGCGCCCCGGCCGCCGTGACGCTCGGGGTCGTCGCACTGCTCGCGGGCGGCATGACGGCCCTGTGCCAGCTCGTGCGCACGGGTGCGCCCGGCGCCACGATCGTCGTGTTCGCGGCCGGTGCGGGCCTGGCCGGAGCGCCCACGTTCGCCGACCTCGCCCCGCGGGGCCTCGCCGCGCTCCTGGGCGTCGTGGTCGCGTGCGTCGTGTGCCTGGCAGGATTCCTGGTCCGGCCGAGCGGACCCGCGCGTCTCGCCGTGCGCCGCGCGACCCTCGCCGCCGAGGCCGCAGCCCTCGCGCCCGAGGACCGTGGCGCCGTCGGGCGCGCGCAGGAGGCCGTGACCCTGGCCCGGACCGTCCTCGCCGACGACGCCTCGCACGGCCGCACGCGCGCCGCCGCGCTACGGCTCGCCGACGAGCTCTCCGGGGCGGCCGGGACCCCCGCCGCCCTTCCCCCTCGTCTCTCGTTGCGCCAGACCGCCCGCAGGTCCCTCACCGACGGAGGCTGGGGTCTGCGTGCGGCCCGCGTGACGCTCGCGGCGGCCGCAGCGGCGGCGGTCGCGCAGGTCGCCGGGTTCGGCCACCCGGCCTGGGCCGCGATGGGCGCCACCGCGACGCTCCAGGGCACGACGACGCAGCACGCCGTGGTCCGCGCGCTCCAGCGGGCGCTCGGCACGGTCGCCGGCGCCCTGATCGCGTGGCCGCTGCTCGACGCGCACCTCGGGTTCTGGGCCACCGCAGCGCTCGTCGTCGTGCTCCAGGTCGTCACCGAGATCGTCGTGGGGCGTCACTACGGCCTCGCGATGCTGACCATCACGCCCATGGCCCTGCTCATGACGTCGCTCGGCGGGACCGGAGAGGGCATCGCGCTCGACCGGGCGCTCGACACGGCCGTGGGCGCGGTCGTCGGCGTGCTGACCGTGGTGCTGGTCCACGCGCGGCGACGCCCGGCAGCACCGAGCGCCGGAAGCACCGCGGCCTGACCGCGGGAGCGCGACGTGGCCCCCGCCCCGTCAGGAGCGTGGGCCACGACCCGCCGCCGATCGGGCGCGGTCAGACCTCGATGCTCTCCAGCATCTCCGTCACGAGCGCCGCGACGGGCGAGCGCTCGGAGCGCGTCAGGGTCACGTGCGCGAACAGCGGGGGACCCTTGAGCGCCTCGATCACCGCGGCGACGCCGTCGTGCCGCCCGACGCGCAGGTTGTCACGCTGGGCGACGTCGTGCGTGAGGACGACCCGCGAGGACTGGCCGATGCGCGAGAGCACGGTCAGCAGGACGTTGCGCTCGAGCGACTGGGCCTCGTCGACGATGACGAACGCGTCGTGGAGCGAGCGTCCGCGGATGTGGGTCAGCGGCAGGACCTCGAGGACGTCGCGGTCCACGACCTCCTCCATGACCTCCTTGGACACGAGCGCCCCCAGGGTGTCGAACACGGCCTGGGCCCACGGGTTCATCTTCTCGGCCTCGGAGCCGGGCAGGTAGCCGAGCTCCTGGCCGCCCACGGCGTACAGGGGACGGAAGACCATGATCTTTCGGTGCTGCCTCTTCTCGAGCACCGCCTCGAGGCCCGCGCACAGCGCGAGCGCGGACTTCCCCGTCCCGGCACGCCCGCCGAGCGACACGATCCCGATCTCCTGGTCGAGCAGCAGGTCGATCGCGATGCGCTGCTCGGCAGAGCGCCCGTGAACGCCGAACACGTCCTGGTCCCCCCGGACGAGCTGCACGTGCTTGTCTGCCGTGACGCGGCCCAGCGCCGAGCCGCGCGGCGAGTGGACCACGAGCCCCGAGTGCACCAGGAGCGGCTCGGCGGCCGCGACCGTGGCGGCGTCGAGGGCCGAGAGCTCGACCGACTCGTGCTCCCACAGGTCGGCCATCTGCTCGTCGCTCACGTCGATCTCGCCCATGCCGGTCCAGCCCGAGTCGATCGCGAGCTCGGCCCGGTACTCCTCGGCCCGCAGACCCACGGCCGAGGCCTTGACCCGCATGGGCAGGTCCTTGGACACCACGGTCACGTCGCAGCCCTCGCTCGCGAGGTTGGCCGCGACCGACAGGATGCGCGTGTCGTTGTCGCCCAGACGGAACCCGGCGGGAAGCACCGCCGGGTCCGTGTGGTTGAGCTCGACGCGCAGCGTCCCGCCCACGGCCCCCACGGGGAGCGGGGCGTCGAGGCGGCCGTGCTTGACCCGCAGGTCGTCGAGCATGCGCAGCGCGCTGCGGGCGAAGTACCCGAGCTCGGCGTGGTGGCGCTTGGCCTCGAGCTCGGTGATGACGACGACGGGGAGGACGACGTCGTGCTCGGCGAAGCGCAGCATGGCTCGCGGGTCGGACAGGAGCACGGACGTGTCGATGACGAAGGTGCGCAGACCTTCGGGGGACGTCGTGCCACGGGACGCGATGTCCGTGACGTCGGGTGCAGCTCCAGAAGCAGAGGCGGTTCGGACCACAGCAGGCTCCCTCCGGCGCTCAGCGCCGTTCTCGCTGGGTGGGGCAGGCGACCGGCCGACAGAAGGCCGGCGCCGGCCCTCCTGCGCGGAGCAGAAACTCCATCGGATGGCCTCCCGGAGGACGACGTGTGTCGTCCGTCACGTTCGAAACTACGCCCGTGAAGTTCAGCCGCGTCGACCTGACACGCCGCGCGTCCGAGATGTCACCTGCCGTTCACGTGACGGCCCCGCCCGCCCCCTGGGACGGGGCAGGCAGGGCCCGGCACGCCCGACGGCGGCACGCACGCTCCGCCGTCGGGCTCCGTCGCCGCGTGCTCAGTCCGCGTGCGCGACGTGCGTCCCCCGCATGGCGAGCGCCGCGACGAGCCCGATCACCAGGACCGCCGACGTCACGAGGAGCGTCTGCCCGACCGCGACCGAGAATCCCTGGTGCAGCGCGGTCGTGGCGGCCTCGCGGATCTGCGCTGCGGCCTCGGGCGGGATGCCCGCCGGGAGATCGAAGCTCTGGGCAGCGCCCGTGTACGACCCGCCGGCCGACGCGAAGCCGTCGAGGAACGGCTGGCGGAGCTCGGGAGGCAGGCCCGCCGCGGCGTCGCGCGCGGCCGCGGGCAGGGTCGCCGAGAGACGGCTCGTGAGGGTCGCGACGATCGCGGCCGAACCGATCACGCCGCCCACCTGACGGAACGTGTTGAACGCGCCCGCGCCGGCGCCCGCCGTGCGGTGGTCGAGCCCCGACGTGGCGAGGTTGGCGAGCGGCGAGAAGACGGCGCCGGTACCGATCCCGAACAGGGTCATGGGCGCGACGATGGACAGGGTGCTCGCGTCAGGTGTGATCGCGACACTGAGCCACGCGACCGACGCCGCGAGCAGCGCGAAGCCCGTCGCGACGACCCACTTGGCCGGGATCCGGTCCGAGAGCCTGCCCGCGAACGGTGCCACGACACCGGACACGAGCGACCCCGGCAGGTTGATGAGCGCCGCCTCGAGCGGCGAGAGACCCAGGATCGACTGCAGGAAGATCGTCAGCGGGAAGAAGATCCCGATCATCCCGAACGACACGGCCATGCCGGACACGTTCGCGAGCGAGAAGTTGCGCGAGTGGAAGAGCGTGAGCGGCAGCAGGGCGCGGTCGCCCAGGTGCCGCTGCCACAGCACGAACGCCGCGAGCACCAGGACCCCCAGGCCGATGATCGACCAGATGGTGAGCGGGCCCACGACCGTGCCCCAGTGATAGGTCTCGCCCTCCTGCAGACCGAACACGAACAGGAACAGGCCCACGATCGACAGCGCGACCCCGACCATGTCGAAGCTGCGCTTGTTGGTCGGCAGGGACGGCAGGCTCCGCAGCGCCAGGACGAGAGCCACGACACCCACGGGGATGTTGACGAAGAAGATCCACTCCCAGCCCCAGGACTCGACGAACACACCGCCGAGCAGCGGTCCCGCGATCGTCGCGACACCCGCGACCGCGCCCCACAGCCCCATCGCCGCGCCGCGCTGACGCGGCGGGAAGACGCGCGTGATCATCGACATGGTCTGCGGGGTCATGAGGGCGGCACCGACGCCCTGGACCGCGCGGGCCACGATGAGCATCTCGACCGACCCGGAGAGCCCGCACCACAGCGAGGAGAGCGTGAAGACCACGAGCCCCAGGACGAACACGGGCTTGGGTCCGAACCGGTCGCCCAGGCGACCCGCGAGCAGGAGCAGCACCGCGTAGGTGAGCAGGTAGGCGCTGTTGACCCAGCCCACCGCGGTGAGGGTCGTGTCGAACGTGTCGACGAGCGTGGGGACCGCGATGTTCACGATCGTGGTGTCGACCATGATCATGAAGAAGCCCAGGCACAGCGCGGGCAGGATGCTCCACGGGCTGCGCCCGCCGAGGTCGACGAGCGGCGGTCCTGCGGTCGCGCCGGGCGCCCCGGGTGCGCCTGCGGGCGGGCCTTCCGGTGGTGCAGCGAGCGTCGGCGTGGCGGGGGCCGTCCGGGTGCCGGTCGTCGGCAGGCTCTCGGAAGAGGGTGGCGTGGTGGTCATGGGTGTCCTCGGGCTCGGAGAAGTGCGGGGAGTTCAGGAAGGGCTGCGCGAGCAGCGGAACCGGCGTGACGCCGGCGGCCCGTCAGGGCACGTCACCTGCGGCCGCGGCCCGCGAGCGGGCGGCGGAGAAGTCACGGAAGGACTGCGGGACGGACTCGTCCCAGTCCAGGGCGCCGGAGTCGAGGTCGGCGAGCAGGCGGTCGATCCAGGCCAGCTCGGACTCGATCCGGTGGATGTCGTACTCGACGTCGAGCAGGAGGCGACGTGGCAGCCCGTGGCTGCGGACGACGTCGTACCTGGCGGTGTAGGACGCGAGCTCCTCGGCCGACGCGGCCCGCCGGTCCCGCAGCGCGTCGACCGCGCTCGCCCGGTCGATCGCGTGCGCCTGCGAGAGCGCGAGCGGGAACGAGGGGTGCTCGCGTCGGGGTCGACCGAGCAGCAGCGCGGTGCGGTCGGCGAACGCGTCACGCCCCGCGCCGGTCAGGCGATAGGTGGTCCGCTGCGGACGGTTGCCCTCGCGGTCGGTGCCGACCACCTCGACGTACCCCTCGGACTCCAGGCGGTCCATCGCGTGGTAGACCGAGCCCGGCGTGATGCTCGCGAGCCGGTCGTCCCCGCGCTGCTTGAGCGTCTGGTGGACCTGGTAGGGGTGCATGGGCTGCTCGTGGAGGAGCCCGAGCAGGAGGAGCGCAGCAGCGGACAGCTCCTTGCGTGCCATGTCTCGCCTCCTGACGGTGGGGTGGTTCGTTGGTTCGTTGGTGTGGTTCGTGCGAGCGGCCCGACGGGTGGCCGGAGAGCCGGGGCGGGAGGTGTGCGCGAGCACTCCAGCACGGTCGTTCCCCCAGGAATATTCCCGTCGGAATATACGCCCCCGCAGCGGCAGGGTCGAGGGCGATGCCGCCACGGTGGGGCATGTCACGTGTCTCTGCCGTCGTCCGGCGAGGTAGGGGGTTCGCGTCGAGGCAGAGGGCCCGCCACCTCTACCTTGACGGCAGGCCACTACCCCACCGCGCACGACCGACGGACCGGGCCGACGTGCCCGCATGCTGCCGAGGTGTTGACTACTCCGGTCGCCACTCACGGCACTAGGCTCGGACGGGCGGTGCGCGCGGGCAGGACGGACGACATCGCTGCAGGTCAAGCACCACCCCGACCGCGGCCACCGAACGGCACCGGTGCGGACGCCGGCACGGCCCGCCACCGGAGCGGTGTCCGGGCGGCATCAGAGCGGTATCGAGAACGAGCTCGACACGAGGAGACGCATGGACACGGCAGCGGGCACGTCATCGGCACCCGAGCAGACGAAGGGGCCCGACGGCGGGACGACCGGCAGCGCCGGTCAGGCCGGCACGACCGTCCCCGCGACGGCCCCCGTGACGGCCCGCCCGACCTCGACCCTCTCGCCCCTGGTCCCGCTGCCCGGCGGCACGTACCGGCGGGGATCGACCGAGTTCTACCCCGACGAGGCTCCTGTCCACGAGGTCACGGTCGGCCCGTTCGAGATCGAGCAGCACCCGGTGACCAACGCGCAGTTCGCGGCGTTCGTCGACGCGACGGGCTACGTCACGGTCGCCGAGCGTCCGCTCGACCCGGCCGACTACCCGGGCGTCGCGGTCGAGGACCTCCAGCCGGGGGCGCTCGTCTTCACCCCGACCGCCGGTCCTGTGAACCTCTCCGACTGGCGCCAGTGGTGGCGCTGGCAGCCCGGGGCCCGGTGGAGCGCACCGCACGGCCCGGGCAGCTCGATCGAGGGCCGCGAGGACCACCCGGTCGTGCAGGTCTCGTACGAGGACGCCCAGGCCTACGCGGCGTGGGCCGGCAGGTCGCTCCCCACCGAGGCCGAGTGGGAGTACGCAGGACGCGGCGGGCTCGACGGCGCACGCTTCGCCTGGGGCGACGAGTACCAGCCCGACGGCGAGCTCCTCGCGAACCACTGGCAGGGTTCGTTCCCGTACCGCAACACGGGCGCCCGGGGGTGGGTCGGCACGAGCCCCGTAGGGACGTTCCCCGCGAACGGGTTCGGGCTCGCCGACATGACCGGCAACGTCTGGGAGTGGACCTCGTCCTTCTACACGCCCAACCACGCGGTCGACGCCCGCACGGCCGAGGAGGTCGCCGCGGCACGTGACGCGCTCACGATCGAGATGCCCGCGTGCTGCGCGCCGAGCACCGGCGCGGCCATGGCAGCGGCCCACCCCGCCCCGCACGACCCGCTGGGAGCGGCCGGCCTCGACGAGGAGACCGCGACGGACGTTCGGGCCGCGGCGAGCGCCGAGCCCGGCTCGGCGATCCCCCGCAAGGTCCTCAAGGGCGGGTCGCACCTGTGCGCACCGGAGTACTGCCTGCGCTACCGGCCCGCGGCTCGTTCGCCCCAGGCGGTCGACACCGCGACGAGCCACATCGGCTTCCGCTGCGTGGTCCGCCCGCCCGTGGCGGTCGCCCCGTCGACGCCCGGCATGCCGGCGTCCGCGCGCAACCTCCTGGGCTGAGGCGTGTCCGGGTCGAGCGTCCCGTCGGCCTACGCGGTGCTGCTGCGCGGGGTGAACGTGGGCGGGGGCCGCAAGGTCCTGTCGGCGGACCTGCGCGCTGTCGCGCAGGACGCAGGGTTCGCGGGCGCGCGCACGCTCCTCAACAGCGGGAACCTCGTCGTCTCGCCGGGGACGTCGGGAGCCTCCGGGCCCGACGACGTCGCGCGCCTCGTGCGCGCAGGGCTCGCCCGGCGCCTGGGGCTGGACGTCGACGTGCTCGCGCTGACGGGCGCGGACCTCGAGCGAGCGGTCGCCGCGAACCCCTTCCCCGAGGCCGCGGGCCAGGACCCGTCGCACCTGCTGCTGACGTTCTACCCGGCGGCACCGGACCCGGAGCGGGTCGCAGCGCTCGACCCGCTCGCCTACGGGGTCGAGCACATGGCGTGGTCCGGGCCGGTCAGCTACACCTGGTACCAGGGCGGGGTCGGGACCTCGAGGCTCACGCCGGCGGTGCTGCTGCGGACGGTCGGGCTGTGGGGCACGGCCAGGAACTGGAACACGGTCACCAAGCTCGCCGGGCTGGTCGACGCGGCGGGCTGATCTTCCCTCAGGCCCGGCGCTCGACGCCGATCGCGCCCGTGGGCGCGGCGGGCGCGACCGGACGCCAGAGCTGCACGGTCCCCTCGTCCCGCACCACGACCCCGATCGCCGCGAGGTCGGCTCGCAGCTCGCGCACGTGGTCGTCCTTTCCCGCGTCGATCAGTCCGGCTCGTGCGCGCAGGAGGGCGTCGGCCCCCGCGGGAAGCCCCAGGTCGCCTGCCGCCCACGGGCGGTATGCCGCACGGAACGGGTCGCCGGTCTCACGCCAGGGCCACCCGTGCGTGTCGAAGGCCGCCCGGACCTCCGCGGAGGGCAGGTCGGCGGACCACCGGGCGACCTCCCGCTCGCCGCGCAGGAGGACGATCTCCTTGCCGTCCGCGAACACGTCGGTGACCTCGGAGCGCCCAAGGGTCTCGAGGGTGTCCTTGGTCTTGAACCCGGCCCCCGTGGACGTCACCGCGACGCGCCCCATGGTCTCGACCAGGTGCTGGGCGAAGACCGCTCCGACGATCGCGCCCACGATCGCGAGCCCGACGACGGTGCACGCACCCCACCTGTCGGCGAGCGTGTCGACAGACCGGGCGATGCCCTGCCACGGCGCCCACGACAGGCCGGACATCCACGCCGCGAGCCAGCGCAGGCCGACGCCGGCCGCGGCACCGAGGACCGGGAGGACGGCACGGAGGAACAGCGTGTCGGCGGACGAGCACCCCACGACCGTCTCCTCCGGGGTGCGAGGGGTGGTCGATGCGGAGGGCGGCGTGGGGGTGGGCGCGTCAGGGGTCTTCTCGTACACCCGTACATGCTCCTGCGGGGCGGGTGTCCGAGACATCCCCCTTTCGGCGGACTTCGGTCGCTTCCGTGTCCACCTTCCGGCATCCCCCGGCGAGCGTGCCGTCCTCCTCCGGTCCGGTCCAGGACACGACGGGCGGGCCCGCCCGAGCCGGGCCACCGGTAAGATGGGACGCTGGTGTGCCGGGAAGTCTGGTCGGCGTGACGTCGACGACCCCTCAACCACAGGAGCCCTGTGAGCACGCACGAGCAGCACACCCCCACCCCGGACGACTCCCCCCGCACGAGCGCGACGCCCGGCCCGGCGACCGCGGACGGCGCGGTGAACCTCCCTGCTGGCGCGACGCCGTCGGGCAGCGAGAACCCCGCCCCCTCGCCCGCCGCCCAGCCCGCGCCGCGCCCCGGCGCCGCGCAGCGATGGAAGCGCTGGGTCACACGCGAGACCACGGGCGGCGCGCTCCTCATCGGCGCCGCGATCATCGCGCTCGTGTGGGCCAACTCGCCCTGGCGCGCGGCGTACTTCGACCTGTCCGCGCTCACGTTCGGACCCGAGTCCCTCCACCTCGACCTGTCGCTGTCCACCTGGGCCGCCGACGGGCTGCTCGCCATCTTCTTCTTCGTGGTGGGCGTCGAGCTCAAGCAGGAGTTCGTCGCCGGCTCGCTGCGCAACCCGCGCCAGGCCGGCGTCCCCATGCTCGCGGCCGTGGGCGGCATGATCGTGCCCGCGATCCTCTACGTCACGGTCGCGCTCTGGGGAGGCGGCGCCGACGCCGTGCACGGCTGGGCCATCCCGACCGCGACCGACATCGCGTTCGCGCTCGCGGTCCTCGCGGTGTTCGGCCGCGGGCTCCCGACGGCGATCCGCACGTTCCTGCTCACGCTCGCCGTGGTCGACGACCTGCTCGCGATCGTCGTCATCGCGGTCTTCTACACCGAGACCCTGCACTGGGCCCCGCTGGGCCTGGCGCTCGTGGGCGTCGCGCTGTTCGCGTTCCTGGTGCGCCGCCGCCGCACGCACTGGTGGCTGCTGCTCCCGCTCGCGTTCGTCGTCTGGGCGCTGGTCCACGCGTCCGGGATCCACGCGACCGTCGCGGGCGTGCTCCTGGGCTTCACGGTCCCGGCCGTCGTCCTGTTCGGCGAGAAGACCTCGCGCACGCACCGGTTCGAGCACGTCGTCCGACCGATCTCCTCGGGCATCGCCCTGCCGATCTTCGCGTTCTTCGCGGCCGGCGTCTCGCTCGTCGACGGCGGCGGGATCGGCGAGATGATCGGCCAGCCGGTCGCGATCGGCATCATCGTGGGGCTCGTGGTCGGCAAGGGCATCGGCGTGCTCGGCGTCACCGCGCTCGTGACGAGGCTGACGCCGCTGCGGCTCGCGCCCGGCATCGGGGTGCGCGACCTGCTGCCCGTGGGCCTGCTCGCCGGGATCGGGTTCACGGTCTCCCTCCTCATCGCCGAGCTGTCCTTCCCCGACTCCGAGCACACGGACTCGGCCAAGGCCGCGGTGCTGCTGGCCTCGGTGATCTCGGCGCTGCTCGCCGCGACGGCGCTGCGCTGGGACGCCCGGCGCAAGCGCTCCGACGACATGAACGAGGACGGGCTGCCCGACGACGTCTCGACGTACATCGGGGACGCCGCCGACGACGAGCGCTGAGCCAGGTCCCGGCCGGGCGAGGTGGCGGGAGCCGCGAGCGCTCCGGACTCCCTCACCCGGCGGGGACCGCCCCACCGGCTTCACCCGGCGCCCGGTGGCGCGAAACCCCCAGCCCCGTACGATCGCACCCGTGCAGCCAGACGTCACGCAGAAGCCCGAGAACGCTCCGGACGCCGGGACGCCCGAGGTCCCCGAGGCGGCCGGCACCGTCGGCCCCGCCGGCCCCGCCGGGCCGACGGGCAGCTCCGGCGCACGGACCCCAGCCCGCCCGGCCACGCCCGACGACGAGGCGAGCACGCGGCCACCGCTGCGCCGTCGGGCGTGGGCCTGGCTCCAGCACTACGTGCGACGCTTCTCCACGACCGGGCTCGTCCTCGCCCTCCTGTTCTTCTGCTTCTCCCTCACGCCCTCGCTCATCCCCCGCGCCTGGTACTACCAGGCGCTCATCACGGGCATGAGCATGGTCGGCGGGTACGGGATCGGGGCGTTCGTCGAGTGGTTCGCCCTCAAGGTGGGGCTCCGGATCCGCTGGAGCCCACGCGTGAGCCGCATCGCCTGGTGGGTCCTGGGCGCCGCGACGATCGTCCTCGTGCCGGTCTTCCTGGTCCTGGGCGCCCGGTGGCAGCACGAGCTGCGCGCCCTGTTCGGCATGCCCGAGCAGGCGCCCGCCAACGACGTCGCGGTCGTGTTCGTCGCGGTCCTCATCGCGATCGGCGTCCTGCAGCTCGGCCGCGCGCTGCGCCGCGTCGCGCAGTGGGTGAGCCTGCTGGTGGACAACATCATGCCCAAGCCGGTCGCCCGCTTCCTGAGCGGGGTGATCGTCGCCGTCGTGGTCGTGCTGCTCTTCAACGGCGTGATCTGGGCCGGCGCGCTGCACATGCTCAACAACGTCTACGCGAGCGCCAACGAGAAGATCGACCCGGACCTCGCCCCGCCCACCTCGCCCGACCGGTCGGGCTCGCCCGAGTCCGGTTCGTCCTGGGAGTCGCTCGGTGCCGAAGGGCGCCGGTTCGTGGCGCTCGGCCCCACGCAGGCCGAGCTGACCGAGTTCGCCGCGGGCGGCGACGTGGTCGACCCGGCCGACGTCCAGGAGCCCATCCGCGTCTATGCGGGTCTCGACCCGGAGGGCGACCTCGACGCGACCGCCCAGCGCGTGGTCGACGAGCTCGACCGCACGAACGCCTGGGACCGCTCGGTCCTGGTCGTGGCCACCACGACCGGCACGGGCTGGGTGGACCCCGGCATGAGCAACTCGCTCGAGCTCATGCACGGAGGCGACACCGCGATCGCCTCGATGCAGTACTCGTACCTGCCGAGCTGGATCAGCTTCGTCGGTGACCGCAGCACCCCGCCGAACGCTGGCAAGGCCCTCTACGAGGCCGTGTACGAGGCGTGGTCGAAGCAGCCCGAGGACTCGCGTCCGCAGCTCATGGCGTTCGGCATCTCGCTCGGCTCGTTCGGTGCGCAGGGCGCGTTCAGCGGCCTGCAGGACATGACGACCCGCACCGACGGGGCCATGTTCGTGGGCACGCCCAACTTCACGCCCAACTGGACCGACTTCACGAACCACCGCGACGCCGGCTCGCTCGAGTACTCGCCCGTGTACGAGGAGGGCGCACAGGTCCGGTGGGGCACCGAGGTCTCGAGCGCGGCCAACATCTGGTCGGTGCCCGGAACGTGGGAGACACCGCGTGTCGTGTACGTCCAGCACGCGTCCGACGGCGTCACGTGGTGGTCCCCCACGACCCTGTGGTCCGAGCCCGACTGGATGCGCGAGCCCCGCGGGCCCGATGTCCTCGACGCCGTGCAGTGGCGCCCCGTCGTCACGTTCTGGCAGCTCACGGGCGACCTCTTCGTGGCCGCGGCCTCGGACATCCCCGCAGGTCACGGGCACGTCTACTACCTCGAGTACGCCGACGGCTGGTCGGCGCTCAACGCCCCCGACGGCTGGGACGAGGACGACACGCTGCGCCTCAAGGAGCAGATGCTGACCAAGCAGCCGGCCGCGTCGAGCTCGACGGGCTGAGGCACCCGCTCTCCGCGCCCGAGGGCTGAGCGCCCCCGTCGACGAACACCTCGACGGCCGCCTCTCCTCCGGCCGCGACGAGCCGCTCCGGCAGGTCGGCCAGGCCGTCGACCTGCTCGACATGACGCACGCCCGGCGCGACGTGCCCCGCGAGGACCGAGAGCGCCACCTCGGCCGCGACGAGCCCCGTGACCCGCCCCTGGCCCGACGCGACGAGCGAGACCTGGACCTCGCGGTCGCCGTGGCGCGCCGTGGCGGCGAGCGCGAACCGGTCACCGCCGACGTGCACGGCGGCGAAGACCGATGCGAGCGCCCGCCGCCCGCGCCCGCCGCGGAAGGCGCGCAGGCCCCCCGCGCGCCGCGCCCCGAACACCGATGCGGTCAGCAGGCGGGAGTCGAGCGCGAACCGCGTCGTCACGTGCGGCACGTCGAGCGTGCGACGCAGGGTGTGCTGGTCGGAGAAGTCGAAGGGATGGACGGTGCGCCGCCCGAGGCCGGGCAGCAGCACCTGGCGTGCGCCGCCGTCGGGCTGCGGACCGACCAGCCCGTCGACCGTCCAGCGGATCGCGTCCGCGCCGTGCGCCTCGCCCCCGCCGAGGACCACCGCGACGTCGATCTCCTGGGCACCTCCGACCAGGTCGTGCGCACGCCGGGCGAGCAGGTTCGTGAGCCCGGGCGCGACGCCCACGCTCAGCACGGCCGCGGCGCCCGCGTCACGGGCGACCTCGTCGAGGGCCTCGGTCGCCTCGAGCTGTTCGCGGGACGCCGAGACGTCCACGAGCGACACGCCCCGTGCGAGGCACGCCCGGGCCACCCGGTCGTCACCGGGCTCGACCGCCAGGACGACCAGGCCCACGCCGTCGAGCGCTGCAACGAGGGTCGCGGGGTCGGCGAGGTCGACGCGCACCGCGCGCGGGGAGCCGATCGGTCGCGCGAGCGCCTCCGCGGCATCAAGGTTGCGCCCTGCGGGGACCACGCGCCCGGGGATCGCCTCGGCGAGCCGTTCGCACACGACGGACCCGACCGCCCCGTAGCCACCGATCACGAGCACGTCCCGCACATTCACTAGAGTCATGCTCTAGTGAATATCATTGTAGTCTCACTACAGTCAATTGTCGGCGACCGTCCCCCGGAGACCCATGCCCCCCACCCGCGCCGAGAAGGCCCGCGCGACACGCACCCGCATCCTCGACGCGGCGCACGAGCTCTTCGTCACGAACGGCTGGACCCGCACCTCGGTCGAGGACGTCGCACGCGCGGCGGGCGTGGCCACACAGACGATCTACTACACGTTCGGCACCAAGCACGCGCTCTTCAAGGAGCTGCTCGACGTCCGCGTCGCGGGAGACCACGACGACGTCGCCACGCTCGACCGCCCCTGGGCCCGCGAGGTGCTCGCCGAGCCCGATCCCGCACGTCACCTCGCCCTGCACGGCGCGGGCGCCCGCGCCGTCCTCGAACGCGTCGCCCCCCTCCTGCGCGTGCTGCGCGACGCCGCGCCCGGCCTGCCGGCCCTCGCCGACCTGTGGGCCGCCAACCAGGAGCAACGACGGACCGTCGCCGCGACCCTGACGAGCGCGCTCGCCACGAAGTCCGCGCTCCGCACCAGCACGCAGGTCGCGACCGACGTCACCCACGCACTGCTCGGCCCGGACACGTACGGCACGCTCGTGCTCGACCTGGGCTGGTCCCCTCAGGCCTGGCAGGACTGGGCGACCGACGCGCTCGTGCGTCAGCTCCTGCCGTAGCGCGCCGGGCGCGACACCTGGACGGCCGACCGGCCGACGGGCCCGACCGCGCCAGGCCCACCTGATCCCACCCGATGCCCACCGGCTTCAGGACCGCGCCGCGACGCTGCTAGGGTCGGACGCATGAGCTGCTCGTCGACCGTCATGATGCGCCCCACCCGGGGCCCTTCGTGATGCGCTGAGCACGCTCGTCACCACCCAAGGCCTCGCCGCAGCGAGGCCTTTCGTGTGTCCGGGCCCGGTGCGGTCGAGGCGCCCGTCGAGGCACCTCCCGAGGTGCCGCAGTCCTCGAGAGGACCACCGCCATGACCGCCGCACCCGCCCAGCCCCGCAGCACGACACCACCCAGCAGCCCCACCTTCTACGTCACGACCGCGATCCCCTACGTCAACGGCGACCCGCACCTGGGCCATGCGCTCGAGCTCGTCCAGACGGACGTCCTGGCCCGCCACGCGCGACTGCGCGGGCGACCGACCCGCTTCCTGACGGGCACCGACGACCACGCCCTCAAGAACGTGAGCGCGGCCCGAGCGGCAGACCGCGAGGTCGGGGAGTTCGTCGCCGAGCGTGTCGAGGACTTCCGCGCCCTGCGCCCCGCGCTGTCGCTGTCCACGGACGACTTCCTGTCGACGTCGTCCGACGCCCGCCACCGGCCGGGCGTCGAGGCCCTGTGGCGGCGGTGCGCCGAGGCCGGCGACTTCTACCTGCGCTCCTACGAGGGTCTGTACTGTGCGGGCTGCGAGCAGTTCTACTCCCCCGACGAGCTCGACGCGTCGGGCCGCTGTCCAGAGCACCTGCCCCTGCCCGAGCGCGTGGTCGAGGAGAACTGGTTCTTCCGGCTGTCCCGCTACGCCGCCCGCGTCCGCGAGGAGATCACGTCGGGGAGCGTGCGCATCAACCCGCCCGCCAAGCGCAACGAGGTCCTCGCGTTCGTCGACGCGGGGCTCGAGGACTTCAGCGTCTCGCGGCCCGCGACCCGCTCGGACGGGTGGGGCGTCCCCGTCCCGGGCGACCCGTCGCAGGTCATCTACGTGTGGTGGGACGCGCTGACCAACTACGTCACCGCGCTGGGCTACGGCTCGGACCAGGCCGACCCGGGCGCCGCGGACGACTACCGCACCTGGTGGTCCGGCGGCGACGAGCGCGTGCACGTGATCGGCAAGGGCATCACCCGCTTCCACGCGGTGTACTGGCTCGCGCTCCTACTGTCGGCGGGCGAGCCGCTGCCCACCACGATCCACGTGCACGACTACGTCACCGCCGGCGGCGCCAAGCTCGCCAAGTCCGCGGGTACCGCGGTACACCCCGTCGGGCTCGTGGACGCCTACGGCACCGACGCGCTGCGCTGGTGGTTCGCGCGCGAGGTCCCGCTCCTGGGCGACGCCGAGTTCACGGCCGAGCGCCTCGTGGCCCGGCACGACGACGAGCTGGCACACGGCGTGGGCAACCTGGTCAACCGCACGCTCACGCTCGTGCACCGGTTCCGGGGAGGCATCGTGCCTGCGCTCCCCCGCACCCGGGCGAGCGCACCCGACGAGCTGGGCTCCGCCGTCGGGCAGGTCGCCCCTGCCGTGGACGCGGCCCTCGCGGACGCCGACCTGCGGGCCGCGACCGGAGCCGTGCGGCGCGTCGTCGACGCGGCCAACCGGTACGTGAACACCGAGAAGCCGTGGGAGCTCGCGGCGCGCGAGCGGGCCGGGGACGCGGACGCTGCGGAGGCTGCTGCGCACCTGGACGAGGTGCTCGCGCGGCTCGTCGAGGCGTGCCGGGTCGTGGCGGTCGAGCTCTCGCCGTTCGTGCCCGACGGCGCCGCGCGGCTCCGCGAGCAGCTCGGCGGGCCCGCGGGCGGCGGGCAGGAATCCGGCACCGACCGCGTGGGCACGCCGGTGCCGGTCTTCCCCCGCCTGGGCTGACCTGTCGCCTCGCTGGGCTACCGCAGCGCCGGCGCGTGCGCCTCGAGGAACCGGTAGACCTCGGTCTGGTCCACGCCCGGGAAGGCCCCCACGGGCATCGCGGCCAGCATGCTCGCGTGCGGGCGCGCGCTGGGCCACGACTGCTCGCCCCAGCGCTCGGTCAGCGCGGCGGGCGGGCGCCGGCAGCACGACTCGTCGGGGCAGCGCGAGACCGTGCGCTCGCTCGTCTCGCGCCCCCGGAACCACTTGACGTGCGCGAACGGCACGCCCACGCTCACCGAGAACTGGCCGTCGTCGGAGTCCTGGACGCGCGAGGTGCACCAGTAGGTGCCGGTCGGGGTGTCGGTGTACTGGCTGAACGGGCTCAGGCGGTCCTCGACCGCGAACACCGTGCGCGCGGTCCAGTGGCGGCACACGTACTGGCCCTCGACCGCGCCGAGGGGGTCCGCGGGGAAGCGCACGCCGTCGTTCTCGTAGGCCTTGTGGATGATCCCGGACTCGTGGATCTTCATGAAGTGCACCCCGATGCCCAGGTGCGTCGTGGCGAGGTTCGTGAACCGGTGGGCCGCAGTCTCGTAGGACACCGAGAACGCGTCGCGCAGGTCCTCGACCGAGATCTCGCGGGCGTCCTTGGCCTCCTTGAGGAGCTTGACCGCGTCCCGCTCGGGCAGCAGCAGCGCGGCCGAGAGGTAGTTGGCCTCGACGCGCTGGCGCAGGAACTCGGCGTAGTCGCGCGGTTCGTGGTGGCCCAGGACGTGCGACGCGAGCGCCTGGAGCAGGGCCGAGCGCGGGTCGCTCGACGCGCGCGTGCCCGTGCTGGGCAGGTACACGCGGTGGTGGCGCAGGTCGATGACCGAGCGGGTCGAGTGCGGCAGGTCGTGCACGTAGTGCAGCGAGAAGCCCAGGTGGGTCGCGAGGTCGGCGGCCACGCGCTGCGACATGGGTCCGCGGGCGTGCCCGACGCCGTCGAGCAGCTCGCGCGCGGTGGCCTCGAGCTCGGGGAAGTGGTTGTCCTGGGCGCGCATGGTCGCGCGGAGCTCGGTGTTCGCGCGGCGCGCCTCCTCGGGGGTCGCGGCCCGCTCGGTGTGCAGGCGCTCGAGCTCGCGCTGGAGGCCCACGATGGCCTCGAGCGCGTCGCTCGGGAGGGACTTGCCGACCCGCACCGCGCCCAGCCCGAGCGAGGCGAACAGCGGACCGCGCTGCGCCCGCTCGAGCTCGATCTCGAGGGCCGCGCGCCGGGTGGGCGGCTCGGCCGAGAGCAGGTCCTCGACGCTCGCGCCGAGCGCACGGGCGATGGCCTGGAGCTGGGAGAACTTGGGCTCGCGGCGCCCGTTCTCGATCACGGACACCTGCGAGGGCGCACGCCCGATCGCGGCACCCAGGTCGTCGAGCGTCATGCCCCTCTCGGTGCGCAGGTGCCGGATGCGGCGGCCGATCGTCAGGGCGTCGGCCTCGTCCTCGACGGCCAGCGTGCCGCCGAGGGGGCCGAGGATCTCGCGGGGCGGCGCAGCGATCTTCTGCGCCGGGCCGGGGTCAGTTGCCATGACTGAGGGTGACACACGTCACTCCTTGCGCACAACAGAAGAACTCGACTTCTTCTACGAAAGAAGCCCTTGTGGACCCCTTGCGCGGCGAAGGAAGGTCGTTCCACGGCCACCGCTCACCACGAGCGGACCGGAACGAGTACCACCGCACGCAACGAAGCTCTGGAGGCACCCCGTGACCACCCCGCCCATCATCAGCCGTCGCTCCGAGAACGAGTACGCCACGCCCCGCCCGGCGTCCGCGGCCTCCCGGACCGAGGCCGTCACGGCCCCCGTCGCACCCTCTGGCCACACCCCCGGGCACGCACCTTCACGCCCCGGCGACCAGCGTCAGTCCGCGGCCGACCTCGCGCTCTCCTGGTCGACCGATCCCCGCTGGGCCGACGTCCAGCGCGACTACACGGCCGAGGACGTCGTGGCCCTGCGCGGCTCGGTGCGCGAGGAGCGCACCCTGGCCCGTCGCGGTGCCGAGAAGCTGTGGGACCTCATCCACACCGAGGAGTGGGTCGCCGCGCTCGGCGCCATGACCGGCAACCAGGCCGTGCAGCAGGTGCGCGCCGGTCTCAAGGCCATCTACCTCTCGGGCTGGCAGGTCGCGGCCGACGCCAACCTGTCGGGCCAGACCTACCCCGACCAGTCGCTCTACCCCGCCAACTCGGTCCCGGCCGTCGTGCGCCGCATCAACAACGCCCTCCTGCGCGCCGACCAGATCGAGACCGCGGAGTCTCCCCTCGGGACGCCCGAGCGCGACTGGATCGCCCCCATCGTCGCCGACGCCGAGGCGGGGTTCGGCGGCCCCCTCAACGCCTACGAGCTCATGCACTCGATGATCGAGGCCGGCGCGGCGGGCGTGCACTGGGAGGACCAGCTCGCGTCCGAGAAGAAGTGCGGCCACCTGGGCGGCAAGGTCCTCGTCCCGACCTCGCAGCACATCCGCACCCTCAACGCGGCCCGCCTCGCGGCCGACGTCGCGGGCGTCCCGACCGTCATCATCGCCCGCACCGACGCCCTCGCCGCGGACCTCATCACGTCCGACGTCGACCCCCGCGACCAGGAGTTCCTCACGGGCGAGCGCACGGCCGAGGGCTTCTACCGCACGCGTCCGGGCATCGACACCGTCATCTCGCGCGGCCTGGCCTACGCCCCCTACGCCGACCTCATCTGGGTCGAGACGGGCGAGCCGGACCTCGAGCTGGCGCGCCGGTTCGCCGAGACCATCCACGCGCAGCACCCCGACAAGAAGCTCGCGTACAACTGCTCGCCGTCGTTCAACTGGAAGAAGCACCTCGACGACGCCCAGATCGCGAGCTTCCAGAAGGAGCTCGCCGCGATGGGCTACGCGTTCCAGTTCATCACCCTGGCCGGCTTCCACGCCGTGTCCCACTCCATGTTCGAGCTCGCCCGCGGGTACAACGACCGCGCGATGAGCGCCTACGTCGAGCTGCAGGAGGCCGAGTTCGCCTCCGAGGCCGACGGCTACACGGCCACCCGCCACCAGCGGGAGGTCGGCACCGGCTACTTCGACCGGGTCGCCACGGCTCTCAACCCCGACAGCGCCACCCTCGCGCTCGCCGGATCCACCGAGACCGCCCAGTTCCACTAAGCCTTGCCCGCCTCGCCGAGGTAGAGGTCTCGCGTCGAGGTAGAGGGCTCCAGCCCTCAACCTCGACCACTCCCCTCTACCTCGCGGCACAGACCATCGGAGCCCGCCATGACCAGCACCCTCACGACCCACTCCTCCGGCCCGACGACGTCACGCACCTCGTCCGACCGGCCCACCTCGGCCGGTCAGCACCCCGGCCACCACCACGGGCGCGACGACGACGCGCGGCGCGCGACGCCGTCGGGCACCCTGGACGTCACCGGACACCTGGGCTCGCGCTACCGCGAGATCCTGACCCCCGAAGCCCTCGACTTCCTCACCGCGCTGCACGACCGCTTCCTGGCCGCCCGTCACGGGCTGCTCATGGACCGCCAGCAGCGCCGCCAGGACGTCGCCGACGGGATCGACCCCGACTTCCGCGCCGCGACCCGGCCTGTGCGCGACGACCCGTCGTGGCGCGTCGCCGGCTCGCACGGAGCTCCCGGCCTCGAGGACCGCCGCGTCGAGATCACCGGCCCGACCGACCCCAAGATGGCGATCAACGCCCTCAACTCGAGCGCCAAGGTGTGGCTCGCCGACCAGGAGGACGCGTCCTCGCCCACGTGGCGCAACGTCATCGAGGGCCAGCTCGCGCTGCACGACGCGATCCGCGGCACGCTCGCGTTCACGTCCCCTGAGGGCAAGCAGTACGCGCTGCGCTCGACCGAGCTGACCGATCTGCCGACCATCGTGTTCCGGCCCCGCGGCTGGCACCTGATCGAGAAGCACCTGCGCTACGTCGACCGCGCGGGCGTGGCGGTCTCGGCCTCGGCGTCGCTCGTGGACTTCGGGCTGTACTTCTTCCACAACGCGCGCGAGCTCGTCGAGCGCGGCCGCGGACCATACTTCTACCTGCCCAAGCTCGAGGGCTACCGCGAGGCACGCGTCTGGAACGACGTGTTCGTGTTCGCGCAGGAGTACCTGGGGATCGAGCAGGGCACGATCCGCGCGACCGTGCTCGTCGAGACCCTGCCCGCCGCGTTCGAGATGGAGGAGATCCTCCACGAGCTGCGCGACCACTGCGCGGGGCTCAACGCGGGCCGCTGGGACTACCTGTTCTCGGTCATCAAGTCGTTCCGCACGCGCGGCGACCAGTACGTCCTGCCCGACCGCTCGCAGGTGCCGATGACCGCCCCGTTCATGCGGGCCTACACCGAGCTCCTCGTCGCGACGTGCCACAAGCGCGGGGCGCACGCGATCGGCGGCATGAGCGCGTTCATCCCCGACCGCCGCCGACCCGACGTGACCGAGAAGGCGTTCGAGCAGGTCAGCGCCGACAAGCGGCGCGAGGCTGGCGACGGGTTCGACGGCACCTGGGTCGCGCACCCCGACCTCATCCCCGCGGCGCGGGCCGAGTTCGACGCCGTGCTGGGCGACCGGCCGAACCAGGTCTCGCGCCTGCGCGACGACGTGAGCGTGGGCCAGCACGAGCTGCTCGACATCGGGTCGGTGCGCCGTGCGGGCGCCACGGTCACCGCAGCCGGCTTGCGGTCCAACGTCTCGGTGGGCGTGCGGTACATCGAGTCCTGGCTGCGCGGCGTGGGCGCCGCGGCGATCGACCACCTCATGGAGGACGCCGCGACGGCCGAGATCTCCCGCTCGCAGGTCTGGCAGTGGATCGCGTCCGGGACCCGCACCGAGAACGGGGTGCCCATCACCCGGGCCCGCGTCGAGGCGCTGCTCGCCGAGGTCGTCGACGACCTGCCCCGCGGGGAGGGCGACCGGGTCGACGAGGCCGCGCACGTGTTCCGCGCCGTCGCGCTCGCCGAGGACTTCCCGACGTTCCTGACCATCGGGGCGTACTCGCAGTTCCTGGTCGGGTCGGACGTGGACGGGCCGCGCGAGGGCTGACCACCTGAGCGGGGACCGGCGCTCGGGGTGCCGGTGCTGGTTCCGGTGCTGGTGCTGGTGCTGGTGCTGGTGCTGGTGCTGGTGCTGGTGCCGAGAACGAGGTTGTGGTCGTTATCGAGGGGATAGCGACCACAACCTCGTTCTCGTGTGCACGGAACCCCGTGCTCGGCCGCGGCAGCAGCGGCCGCAGCGCATGGCCCGGTCCGACCCGACCCGACCCGTTCCGGCCCGGTCCGGCCCGGTCCGACGCCCTGGCCTGCACGGATACCCCTGGCGCGCAGCCGCTCCCAGGTGGGATGATCCGGGCGCGCGGCGCGCGAGCTGCCGAGCGACACCCTTCCCGGACCAGCCGGTCCCGTCGCACCGTGGAGCACCCGTGAGTGATCTGTTCGCCCCGCCCTCGTCACCGACCCCCGGGTCGACGCCGGGCATGCCCGTCGGCGCTGTGCCGCCGGCACCGCACGAGCCGCGCCCGCCGCAGGCTCCGGCCCCCGCCCCGGGCACCGGCACCGGCACCGGTCCTGACACCGGCCCGCAGCGCAGCACCGCCCAGCCTCCGGCGAACTTCCTGCCCATCACGCCGGGCGTCACCCCGGGCATCCCTCCGGCCGGCAGCGTCCCCCACCCCGGTCAGGTATCGCCACCCCCCGCACCGGGCACGCCCAACCCGTACGGTCCCCCGCGCCCCCACGCCCTGGGTCAGGGCTCGGCGGGTGCTCCAGCGCCCGGAGCCAGGCCTCGCGGCCCCTCGCGCGTCCTGGTCGGGGTCCTCGCGGGCGTCGCGGGCCTGGTCATCGGTGGTGTCGGCGCGACCGCGGCGACCCTGGCAGTGGTCGCAGGCAACGAGCTCTTCGCCGACGCCGCGGCCGAGCCGTGGTCCGCGGGGCCCGCTCCTGACGAGGAGTCGTGGGACGAGTACCACGAGGAGGACCCGCTCGCGGGCGAGGACGGCGGGACCTTCGACGACCCGTGGGCGCTCGAGGGCGAGGTGTACACCGACGAGTGGTCGGTCCTGCTCGAGATCCCGCACGAGGCGACCGCCGAGATCCTCGCGCACAACGACGTCAACGTGGCACCGGCCGAGGGCATGGAGTACTGGATCGTCCCGGTCGACGCGATGTACGTCGGGCCGTCGAGCACCGTGACCGCCCACGGGTCGATCGACCTCTGGTTCGTGGACCGGGACGGCACCGAGTACGAGGAGGGCTGCGGCGACGTCCCCGACTCCCTCGTCGGCACGGGCCTGATCGGCACGGACGACTCGGCCCGGGGCAACGTCTGCCTCGAGGTCCCTGCGGGGGCGGACGGCCTGTGGGTCCTCGCGGTCGACGACTACATGCCGGTCCACCTGTCCACCGACGTGGCGATCACCGAGTCCTGAGACACGCTCCTCGACGACGCCTCACCACGCGAGCGCGTCGCGCAGCTTGTCCTCGAGCCGTGCCGACAACGCCAGGTCGTCGCGCACCGCGGTGCGCTCGGCGACGGCACGGCGGGGGCTGCTCGTGATGATGCCGTCGACGCCGCCGCGGAACTGGGACCGCATCGCGGCCGGGTCGTTGACGGTCCACACGTAGACGTCGATCCCGGCCGCGCGCGCCTCGGCCCGCACGCGCGAGGAGTCGGACGACTGCTCGATCGCGACGAAGTCGACGGGCAGGACCCCGAGCTGCCCGCGCAGGAACGGGACGACGTAGCCGACCGCGATCTCCGGGCCGAGCGCGTGCACCTCGTCGGCCTGCTCCGGGTAGATCGACTGGACCAGGTACTGGTCCGCGACGCCGTGCGCCCGCAGGAGCGCGACGACGTCCGCGACGAACGTCGGCGTCTCGTGGCCGTGCGCCTTGAGCTCGACCAGGAGCGGCACGTCGAGCTCCTGGGCGCGCTCGACGAACTCCTCGAGCGACGGGATGGTCGCCTCGAACCCGCCCTGGCGGATGGTGGTCGAGGTGAGCTCGTCGAGCGTCATGGTGTGCACGGCCCGGTCGGATCCCGCGAGGCGTCGCAGGGTCAGGTCGTGGAAGACGACGAGCCCGCCGTCCGCGGCCTGGAGCACGTCGAGCTCGACGTAGTCCGCACCGAGCGCCGCGGCGGACTCGAGCGACGCGATCGAGTTCTCGACCCCCCCGCCCGGGTCGCCGCGGTGTGCGATCACCGCACCGGGCTCCTCACGCGCGAGGGTCGTCATGGCGTGCGTGTTGGCCGCGGTGACCGCGACGAGCACCAGCACGGCAGCCAGCCCGACGGCGGCACGCACGCCGCGCGGTCGGCTCGCCCAGCCGCTGCCGAGGACGGGCGGCACGCGACCCGACGAGCCCGACGAGCCCGCCGTGCGCGACGAGCCCACCGCCGCAGTCACGACCCCGATCGCCGGACCGACCGCGGCCTCCTCGATCGGGCCTTCCTCGCCGTCCCGCAGATCCGCGTCCCCGGACACCGGCAGCTCCGCGGAGCCTGCCACCTGCCCGGGCGACGAGGCGCTCCCGTCGGGAGCCGCGCCGTCGGGCAGCAACTCCCGCCGCTCCCCCGCGACCGCGACCACGACCTGCGCGAGCAACGCCGCGACGAAGCCCACGAGCACGAACCCGACCACCTGCACGAGCGTGAGCGTCACACCCGCGACGACCGGCGCGGCGCCCGGCGCCGCCAGGTCGGCGACGCGCGTCGGGACCAGCGCGAGCGTCACGATGCCCGCCCCGACCACGACCACACCGAGCGCGACCACCGCGAACGTGCCCAGGAGACGCGGCCAGAGCCCGCGCGTCGCACGCCAGCTCGCGGCCATCGAGCCCGACACCGAGGCGTCGGACGTCAGCAGGAACGCGAGCGTCAGGACCAGCCGCAGGTTGAGGTAGAGGACCCCCGCGAGGAACGCGACGTAGACGTAGACGCCGCCGTCGAACTTCAGGAGCTCCCCGACGACGAACTCCGGGATCGCGATGCCGCGCACCAGGAACGCCGCGGTGCCGAAGTTGCCCACGGGCACGAGCACGAAGAAGTACCCCACGAACAGCAGGAGCTGCGGGCCGAGGAGCTTGCGGCTCGTGCGTGCGAGGTCCGCGCCGACGGCCCGCACCGAGACCGGCTCCCCCGCGCGCAGCCGCGCGCCGATCGCGAGGAACGCGCCCTGCTGGAACAGGACCACGACCGACGCGACGAGCGCCACGACCAGCAGGAGGATCACCGCGACCGGGCTCGACAGGACGCGCAGCACGTTGAGGTGCGTGAGAGCGCCGGCGCCCGCGGCCGCGAGCGCCAGGTCGAACAGCCACACCATGAGCGGGACCGCGACGAGCACCGCGGTGCCCTGCAGGAGCAGCACCGCCCGCAGGTAGGTCGGCAGGTGCGCGCGGACCGTGCGGGCGGCGGGACCGAGCAGCGCGGGGCGCTGCGGTCGGTCGCGGGGTGGGCGCCGCGTTCCGTCGGCGTCGGGCCGGTCGTCGGCGCCCGGGCGCGGCGCGCCGGCGCGGGCCGGGGTGGGACGGGTGGCAGTCGGGCGGGCAGCTGGTGGCACGAGCGAAGCCTACGGTCGCGCGGGTGAGCCGTTCGTACCGCGGACGGCCCCCGCGGGCGACTTCACCCGGGTGACGCGTACGTGATGCGCGTGGACGGGGGCCCGTCGCCCGCGGCGCCCTGCGCCCGGACGCCGCTGCCCCCCTCGCCCACGCCCACGACGAGCTCGGCGACGGTCGTGAGCACGATCAGCGGGAGCAGCAACGGCAGCGCGACGAACCCGGTCCCGGCCGCGCCGAGCAGGCTCCCGACGGCGGCGGGCACCCACCGTGGACGGCTCCCGCCCGCGGCGGGGCGGCTCTCGACCCCGAGCAGGACGGCCAGGACGAGCAGCGCGGCGGCGGCGCCTCCTGCGACGATCCAGGCGCCGGTGACCCATGGCGTCCCGGCCCCTGCGGCTCCCAGGCAGAGCGCGGCGATCCCCGCGACGACGGCCAGCAGGAACACGACCGCGAGCGGGACGTGACCGAAGAGCCGGACCGCGGCCCACATGAGCAGCCGACGGACGGGTCCCGTCCCCGACTGCCGCAGCGTCTCGCGGAAGAGGTGGTCGGCGTCGCGGCGCGCGGCCCGCCGCGCGCTCGCGGGGGCGGCGGACGCGGCGAGCTCCCGCGAGGCCGCGTCGTGCAGGATCGCCGGGAGCGTCTGGCGGCCGTAGCTCGCGATCACTCCCCACAACGGCACGGGCACCGACGCGAGGTCGGTCACGAGTCCCTGCG
Organism: Oerskovia sp. NPDC060287; assembly: GCF_042726775.1. Lineage (NCBI taxonomy): Bacteria > Bacillati > Actinomycetota > Actinomycetes > Micrococcales > Cellulomonadaceae > Oerskovia > Oerskovia sp. NPDC060287. The sequence goes on along the minus strand of NZ_JBHXBO010000014.1, from coordinate 10,792 downwards.
GCACGGTCTGCTCGACGCTCGCGCGACGCCAGACCGGACCGTCCGCCGTCTGCTCGTCGGCGGGCCGCGAGCTGTGGCCGAACTCGGTCAGGACCTCGAACCACACCTTCCAGCGGCCCGTCACGGGAAGCTGGCGCAGGTCGACCGTCGTGGCCGTCGTCCATCGGTCGGGGTCGCCCGCGAACGGGGCGAGGAAGGGCACGGTGCTCCCTCAGCCGGCGGGGACGAGCGCCGGGGCGTCGGGTGCAGCGCCGTCAGGTGCGGTCTCGTCGGGCGAGTTCTCGTCGGTCACGGTCTCGTCAGGCGCAGACGGAGCCCCGGCGGGCGCGGCGGCCGCAGCCGTACCGTGTGCGAGGGGTGCGACGACCTGCGCCTCGTTCGTCACGCCGTACGGCACCAGGACGCTCGCGACCTCGCGCGCCACGGGGTCGAGGTGCCCGCGCTGGTCGTCGAAGAAGATGTGCGGACGCAGGACGCGCAGCACGCGCCCCTTGTCCGCTCCCCCCAGGAAGAACGCGTCGTTGACCGTGACGCCCCACGAGCGCAGCGTGTTGACGGCCCGCTCGTGCGAGGGCGCGCTGCGGGCCGTGACGATCGAGACGCGCACGCGGGGCCGGTAGCCCGGGTCCTCGGCGACCCGCTCCTCCTCGCGCCGCTGGATGGTGCTCAGCGCGCGCAGGAACGGGAGGATCGGTCCGGCGTGGTGCTCGGTGATCTTGCGCGCGCTCTCGTACTGGTGGAACTGCTCGAGCCCTCCCGACTGGAAGATGCGCTCGGCGCTGTCGTCGGCGAGCACGCCGTCGAAGTCGAACGCCACGCGCAGCTCGCCGGCCTCAGCGGCCGCATCGACCGCCGGCTCCGCCGCGACCGGTGCGTCGCCCGGGGCGACGCGAGCGCCGGACGTGCGCGGCGCCGTCGAGCCGGGCGGGGCGACGTGCCTGACGGCGGCGCTCCCCAGGACCTGCCCCGCCGGGTGTCCCAGCGTGGTCGCCGCGCGCACGTCGCCCGCGTCGCCCGAGAGGAACAGCGAGATGTTGAGCGCCGGGATGTACGCGTAGGGCGCGACGCCCTGCGTGAAGATCGCCCGGCTGATGGGCAGCCCGTGGGCCGCGACCGAGCTCATGACGCGCAGGCCCGTCGAGGGGTCGTTCTTGGACAGGACGAAGACCTCGACCAACGGGTCTCCCGCCGCGGGCGACAGGTCGTTGAGGCTCAGGAGCCGCTGGACGAACTCGAACGCGACACCGGGCCGGAGCATGCGGTCCCGGTACTTGTCCTGGTAGGCGCGGTAGGCGTCGATCCCCTGCTCGTCGAAGACCCGTTGGGACGTCGAGAGGTCGAACAACGCGCTCGAGGAGACACCGACGACGAGCCGGTGGTCGAGGTCGTAGGGCGGCACGGGGACTCCTTCAGGACGGGCGGGGCCGGCAGCGCAGGTGCGGTCGCCGGCTCGGTGACGACGGTCGGGACGGCGGTCTCAGGAGGGCTCGGGCGGGCGGCGCACCTGGTCGTGCGGGTGGCGGCGCGAGTACCGCTTCACGCACTCCTTGCACATCGGCATGGTCGGGAGTCGCTCGGCCTCGCGCGGGGTCATCTCGCCGATGACCTTGGCCCCGCAGAGCCCGCGGTCAGGGTGCACGATGTGCCCCCACTCGGACTCCCAGCGGTAGCCGAACCGGTAGGGCGGGCGCACCTGGAACTCGCGCACCTGCGGGGCCGAGCGCAGGACCGCGGCCTTGTCGAGCGTCTCCTCGCCGTATCCCTGCGGCTGGCGCTGGCACACGTGCCGCACCCGGAACGGCATGGTCGGCGAGTACGCGAGCTGCGTCCCGGGCACGGCCCCCCGGTTCGACGTCAGGAACCAGCGCACCTCGTCGCCCGCGTGCACGCTGCGGACCTCGTCGAGCGCGAAGGCCCGACGACGACCGTCGTAGCACGGCAGCCACTGGACGTCGGCTCCGCACTGCTCGCAGCGCCCGACCCGCACGCCGCTCATGCGAGCAGGCTCGGGGTGTCGACGTGCATGCTGCCTCCGGCGGACGATCGGGTACGGACCGATGACACCCTACGTCCCGACCGCCCACCCGGACCGACTACCCCGTGACCGCGAAGAACCCGTGCGCGCCGCGCTCGGCGTCGATCATGGCGTGGCTCACGAACGGGTACCGGCCCGCCTCGGGGAACGCGAGCTCGACGAAGCCACCCTGGGCGACCGCGAGCCCCAGCACCTGAGACCCGCCCGCCTCGGCGTTGCCGGGACGCAGCCGGTAGGCGCCCTCGCTGAACACGGTGTCGAACTGGCCGCCCACGACGTGGAAGGCCGTCCCCCGGTTGGGCCCCGCCGCGAGGACCCACACGCGCACGCGCTCGCCCACGCGCGCCGGGAGCGGCTCCGCGTCGTACTGGTTGGCGTAGCCGTTGAAGGCCACGACGTCGGGGTCGCCCGTCGCGAGCCGGTCCATGTCGACCTCGCCGCCCTGCGGCCCGAGGTAGTACTCGGACTGGACGAGCAGGTACTCCCGGTCGACCGCGGGCAGGTCAGGAGGGTCGATCACGACCGCGCCGAACATGCCGTTCGCGATGTGCGCGGACATGGGCATGGTCGAGCAGTGGTACATCCACACCCCGGACATCGTCGCCGTGAACGTGTAGGTCAGCTCCTTGCCCGGGGCGATCGTCCGCATAGGACCGTCGGGGGCGAGCGCCCCGGCGTGGAAGTCGATCGAGTGCCCGATCGTGCCGTCGTTGACCAGCGTGATCTCGAAACGGTCCCCGACCTTGCCGCGCAGCGTCGGCCCCGGCGCGGTGCCGCCGAACGTCCAGAGCTTCTGCGTCACCCCGGGCGCGACCTCGGTCACGAGCTCGGAGACGGGCAGCCGCACGCGGTGCACGGTCTCGGCGCTCGCGGGCGCGAGCTCGGCCGGGTGCGCCGTGAAGTCGTCGCCCGGCGTCGCCATGAAGTCCAGGTCGGTCGCGGCGCTCGCGGCGCCGGACCCGTCGTCCGAGCCGCCCGCACCGTGGTCCATGCCCGCCATGCCGTCGTGCCCGGCCGAGCCGGAGTCCGCGCCGCTCCCGGCGTCGCCGCCAGCCAGGCTCGTCCCGTCAGCCGCGCCGCCCGTCGGCTCGATCGAGAGCACCATGCCCATCTGCCGGTGGCCGACGATGCTGCACCACCCGTCGACCGCGCGCCCCACGACCCCGACCTCGAACGTCTCGGTCGCCCCGGGGGCGAGCCGCCCGCTCGTCGCGCCCGTGTCGAGCACGAGGTCGTGGACCGTGGTGTCGGTGTTGGTCACCACGAGCACCAGGGTGTCCCCGGCGGGCACCTCGATCGTGGCGGGGAAGAACCGCATGTCGCGGGCCTCGACCTCGACGGTCGTCGTGCGCCCCGTGGGCACGACGGTTCCCGACGCCCCGGCCTCGACGGGTGCGGCGCCCGTCCCGGTGCCGAGCGCGGCCGGGTCGAGAGCCACGCCGCCCGCCGCGACGAGGAGCAGGACGCTCAGGGCAGCCACTGCCAGGCCCTTGCGCCGCGGTCCCGTCACGGCCTCCACGGGCGGCCCCTGGCGGGCTCCGGTCCGCGCGCGCAGGTCCTGCCCCAGCGCGTGGGCCGCCGCGACGTCGTCGGCGGTCGGCGCCACGAACGGCGTGCGCCGGGCCCGGCGGTGGGCGCGCAGGGCCCCGACGAGCAGCGGGAGGAAGGCCACGAGGGCGCCCAGCGCGACGAGCGACGCGAGCACGTGCACCAGGCTCGGCGCGGGCAGGACGAAGAGCACGAGCGCGCCGTCGAACAGCACGACCCGCAGCACGGCCCCGCGCTCGAGAGCCGCCGTGGTCGAGCGCACGGCCGCGGGGCCGCCGCCCAGCACCACGGGCACCAGGTAGGTCAGCGCGCCCAGCAGGATCTGGGCCGCGAAGCCCGCGGCGAGCGGCACGGTCACGATCCCGACGCGCGCGGCGGCCGTCTCCCACGTCGCGCTCAGTGCCAAGACGCCGACCAGGGTCGCGAGCGACACCAGGAGCCAGGCCAGCGCGCACGCCGCGGACCAGGTCGCGAAGGTCGCGGGCGGACGCCGTCGGGCCGCGGTGACCATGGGCCGCACCGACACCAGGACGCCCGCGAGGTACGTCGCCAACCCCACGGCCGCGACGGGCGGGGAGGCCGCCAGGACCGCGACGACCCCGCCGGCGAGGCCGACCAGCATGAGGGCGAGGGTCGTGCGCGCGGCGCGGGGCGCGTCGTCGGCCATCTTGGTCCGCAGCATGGTCGGCCACAGCGTCACGAGCGTGCCCATGACCGTGAGACCCACGAAGCCCAGCAGGTTGAAGCCCGCGTGCGCGAGCACGACCCGCGTGTGCCACCCCTCGTCCAGGCCGTGTGCGAGGGTCGCGCCGAGCCCCGCACCGAACGGCAGGAGCCAGGCCGCCGCGACGTAGAACCCGACGCAGATCGCGAAGCGGGCCGTGAGCGCGCGGCGCGACTGGAGCCACAGGGCGGTGCCATGGGCCGCGACCGCGACGCCCACCCCCACAGCCCCGACGAGCGTCACGACCCACGTCGCGGTGACCATCCCCGCGACCGTCGCGGCGACCGCGACGTTGAGCAGCACCAGGCGCGCGACCTGCCAGCGCCGCGAGGCGGTCGTGACCCGTCGGCTGAGCAGCGCGTCGGTGAAGTGCTGGCTCCACACGCAGATCGCGTTGGTCACCGCGCCGAGCAGCAGCAGGTGCACGAGCAGCCAGGGCGACGCGGGGATCCACCGGTGGCCCACCGCGACGACCACGGTCGCCACGAGCCAGCCGACCACGGGGGCGTTCGCGCGCAGGTGCCAGGCGGAGCGATCGGTCAGGGGCTTGAGCGGAGCGGGCTGGGCGGACAGGTCGAGCTTCACGGAGCGGTCTCCTCGAGCAGGGAAGGCGAAGGCCCGACGGCGTCGCGCGGCCGCGTCCCGGGCGCCGGCGCGAGGCGCGCGCGGATCCCGACCCCGAGCATGAGCACCACGAACGCGAGCAGCGCGGCGACGTTGAGGATGCCGCCGACCTGGTGGGCCACGGGCAGGTCCCGGGCGTCGCCCAGGCCCAGACGGACCAGCAGCCCCAGGTGCAGGAGGACCGCCGGGCCGTACATCAGTGGCGTGTACGGCAGCCGCACGCGCAGCACCGCGGGCAGGATCACGGGCGCGTGGGCCATGATCATCGAGATCGTGAAGCCGAGGAAGATCGCGTGGATCACGGCGTCGTACCCGGGCCCCGTGGCCTGCCGACCCGCGAGGAGCCAGATCGTCCCCGCGACCGCGAGCCAGACGTACGCCGCGAGCAGGCACGCCGCCATGTACCGCGCCAGGCCGGTCGACCGGATGGTGCGCCGGGCGACGTCGTGCACCGCGAGCCAGCCGCACAGCACCAGGACGGCCGCGCCCAGCAGGACGTAGCCGACCGCAGGCCACAGCAGGGTCGCCACGCACCCGACCGCGAGCGCCCAGCAGACCCAGAGGATCAGCGCCGCGCCGCGACCGAGGAACGCGATCCGGGCCAGCTCGAGCCGCTCACCCGCGATCGTGGCCACCACGAAGCACGCGAGCCCCGGCAGCACGTCGGCGACGCCCACGCCGCCGAGCCACAGGAGCGCGCCGCCCGTCGCGAGCAGGGCGCCGATGAGCTGGACCAGGACCGCGTCGTCGCGCTGGCGCCGCCACAGCGGGACGTAGACCAGGCACAGCGCGCCGCAGCCCGCGACGAGGAGCACCTGGCCCACCACGAGCGGGGCCGGGCTGAGCAGGGCCAGCGCGCCCGCGCCCAGCAGCGCCGGGGCGGCGAAGCCCCACCGGGTGCGCAGCGCGACGGCACGTTCGAGCGCGATCACGGTGCCGACGAATCCCAGGACGAGCAGCACGCCGTGGATCTGGGGCAGGCGCTCGGTCGTGAGCGGGGCCGGCAGGCCGAGCAGCAGGAGCGCCGCGTCGAGCCCGGCGAGGAGCGCGAGGCCCGCGGGCAGCACGAAGACGACGCGTCGCATCAGCGGTGGCCGTCGGACGGGCCGGCGGGCGAGGTCGCGGACTGGCCTGCGGGCGAGGTCGCGGCGCGCGGGGCCCTGGGCCGGGCGGCCGAGGCGGCCCGGTCCGTGGCCCGGTCGGCGGTGGCGGCCCGGTCGGTGGGCAGGAGGTGCAGCCGGCACGCGCCCGGCTCGGCGAAGGGCAGCAGCGACGTGCCCTCGAGAGGAGCCCCCAGCCGCTCGAGCGCCCCTTGCGCCAGGCCGAGGTGCACCGCGCACACGACCTCGGGGTTGCGGTACGCGGCCTCGAGCAGCGGGCAGCGGGTCAGCGCGACCGAGGCCGCGTCGTCGTCGGCCTGAGGTGCGAACCCCAGGCGGTCGAGCAGGTCGACGACCTCGTGGCGCGCGGCGCTCGCGACGCCGTCATCGCCCCTGCCGGGTGTCTTCTTCTCCTGCTCCCTCGAACCGTCGCCCGCGCTGCCCGGGTGCCCGACGTCGTCGGGTCCCCCGCTGGGCCCACGGCACGCGCCCGGCGCACCCTCGTCGCTCCTGGTGCCGCCGACGTTCGCCGGATGCGCGACGCCGTCGGGAACCGTGCCCGAGGGGACCTCGACGTCTCCGACGAGCTCCGCGCCCCAGGCGCGACCTGCGGCGAGCGCGTCGCCCACCGGGTCGGCGCTCGACCGGGCGATCTGGGCCGCGAGCGCCGAGGCCAGGCCTGCGTACTCGGCGGCTCCCGCGGTCGTCGGCGACTCGGTGACCGCGGCGTAGAGCCGGGCCGGGCGTCCGCGCCCGTGTGCCGGGGCGCTCTCGCTGGTCGCGAGCCCGGCCTCGACCAGTCCCTCGAGGTGCTCGCGCACGGTGTTGGTGTGCTGGTCGAGCGCGGTCGCGACCGAGCTGACCGAGCAGGGCTCGGGCTGGGACGCGAGGACGTCGAGGACCGCGAGCCGGGCCTTCGAGAGCCGGGCCGGGCGGACCGCGCGCCGCACGAGCGGCGGGCCGAACCCGGGGCGCGGGGGCGCTGCGTGCTCTGCCCGTCCGACAGCCTGCGTATTTTCCACGGAATAAAGTGTACTAATGTTTGGCGCGTTGGAGAACCACTCCCCGCACTCGGAGGTCTCACGTCATGAGCAGCATCGTCCTGGCCACGTCGGCCGCAGACTCACGCGCCGTCGAGGCCGTCGTCGCCCATCACACCGAGATGAACGGGACCCTCGGGCTGCTGGTCGAGGCGCTGGTCCAGGCCGTCGAATCGGGCGTGCCGGCAGCCGTCGCCCACCGACGGCTCGTCGACTGGACACGGACCGACCTCCTGCCCCACGCGCAGGCCGAGGAGGCCGCGATGTACCCCCACGCGCACCGCGACGAGCACGCCCGGCTCCTGGTCGACGCCATGATCGCCGAGCACGGGGTGATCGGCGAGCTGGTCGACGCCCTCGACAACGCGGCCACCCCCGTCCGTGCCGCAGCCCACGCCCGCGCGCTCCAGGTGCTCTTCGAGACCCACATGACCAAGGAGAACGAGCAGATCCTGCCGCTGCTCGCACTGTCCCCCGACGTCTCGCTCGCCGGCGTCCTCGACGGCCTGCACGAGCTGCTCGGCGGGCACTCGCACGGGGAAGATGGGGGTGTCGGGGAGGCCGGGGCGGCTCGGACCGGTGGCGAGCCCGAGGCGAGCGGTGGCTGCGGTTGCGGCGACGGCGCGGGAGGCGGCTGCGGTGATGGCGCCCCGGAGGGGGCGCCTCCTGCGGCGGGTACGGCCGTCGCTGGCCCGGCTGCCGCGGCGGAGACCGGGGACGCGGTGCCGGCGGCCGGGGGCTCGGCCGCCGGCGCTCCCGCCCATCCCGCGGCGACCGCCGCCGAGGGACACTCGTGCGGCTGCGGCGGGCACGACGACGCCGGCAACCTCCCGGTGCTCGACGCCCGCGCGGTCCCCCACGCGATCCGGCACGCGACCATCTTCGGGGCGCTCGACGGCGTCGCGCCCGGCGCCGGCATGGTGCTCCTCGCCCCGCACGACCCGCTACCGCTCCTGGCGCAGGTCGACGCGCGGTGGCCGGGCACGTTCACGGTCGACTACCTCGAGCGCGGGCCCGAGACCTGGGCGCTGGCGTTCACGCGCTGACCTCTGGCTGGCTCCCGGCCCCGCCGCCGAGCACGAGGTTGCGGTCGCTATGGCGCCCAGGACGGCCGTAACCTCGTGTTCGGCCGAGGCTCGTCGCGGCTGCCCCCGGGCCGTGACCCGGCGGGGGGGCGCTCGAGGGAGGTTCACGGGCCCGACCGCGCACCCCCTGGAGCCGTCGGCGACCGGGTGAAATCGCATGGACGAGTTCTCTTCCGTTCGCGCCCACATGGGACCATTCGGCGAGCCTCCCGACGATGTCGCGATCGAGGCACCCTTCCGCGCGAAAGGCAGTACCCAGCCGATGTCCGACGACGGCATCTTCAAATCCCTCCAGAACCTGCTTCCGGACTTTCCGGCTGCCCTCAATGGCGACACGCATGCGTTGATCGTGGTCGTCTTCGTGGTCCTGATCATCGGAATCGCCGGCTGGGCGCTGCTGTACACAGCCATCCAGTACAGGGCTGCGACGAACGCCATCACATCAGTCGCCAGAATGCTCGACGGTGTCCACCAGGACGAGCTGCCACGTCTCCGGAGCGAGCTGCTCGCGACGTCGGAGAGCATCTCGGCGTCGAGCGGGGTCGGCGCCCTCTGGCGTGAGTTCGACGAGACCCTCGTCGAATCGGACGGCAGGCTCTGGAACACCGTCGAGGCGGACCACTACTTCAACACCGACCGGCTCGCGCCGCGTCTGGTGAGCAACCGGCTCTTGACGGCGGCCCCGGCCGTCCTCACAGCCGTCGGACTGCTCGGCACGTTCATCGGCCTGGCAACGGGCCTGAACAGCCTCAACCTCAGCGAGAGCGCGACGGTCGAGGAGATGCGCTCCGGTATCGAAGGACTCGTGGCAGGGGCCGGCCTCGGCTTCACCGCCTCCGTCTGGGGCGTCTTCTTCAGTCTCGTGGTCAACATCGTCGAGAAGCTCGCCGAGCGACGGGTGGCAGCCGAGACGGCGCGGCTCCAGTCACGGATCGACGAGCTCTTCGTCCTCCATTCTCCCGAGCAGTCGTTCGTCAAGATCGAGAAGAACACCCACGACTCCGCGATCGCCCTCAACGAGCTGCACGAGAAGATCGGCACCCAGCTCCAGGAAGCAGTGGCAGGTATCTCTCAGGAGATGCAGGACGCGTTGACTCGCGCCATCGAGACGTCGATGGCTCCCTCGATGGCTTCGCTCGCCGAGAGCACCGCGACGCAGTCGGCCGAGGTCTTCGAGAAGCTCGTCGACAAGTTCGCGGACGCGTTCCAGTCGATCGGGACGCGTCAGGCGGAACAGCTGGGCGCGGCCTCCTCGACGCTGGACGCCACCGTGGCCGCTGTCGCCCAACGCGTCGACAGCTCCGTCGCGGGGCTCTCGGACGCCTTCGAGGCGGTCGGGGCCCGTCAGGCCGAACAGCTCGACGCCGCGGCGGCGACGCTGGGCTCCGCCCTCGGCTCCGTCTCCGACAAGGTCGGCGGCGCGATCGTCCTGCTCAAGGAGAGCGCGGCCGCGCAGTCGACGGCGACGGCCGAGCAGGCCGAGGCCTTCCGCGAACAGCTCACCGAGCTGTCCGAGCTGACGGCACGCCAGGCCCGCCTGCTCGACGGCTCTCTCTCGGCGATCACCCTGGGCCTCGACTCGGCCGCCACCAAGATGGGTACCGCGACCACGTCGCTCGACACGTCGTCGACCACCTTGCAGGGCACCGCACGAGCCTTCGCGCAGACGAGCGAACGTTTCGAGTCGTCATTGAACGCGGGCGCCCAGGCGCTCGAGGGGACGGCCGAGGCTCACGCGCAGGCAGCTGCGGCCCTCAGCAACCACACGAAAGCGCTCGAGCAGATCAACTCGGCCTCGCTCGACGCGACGGAGCGGCTCACCCAGGCGGCTCGCGCTGCGGGGACGAGCTTCGAGACCATGCAGGTCCACCAGGGCCGTTTCCTGAACGACCTCAGGTCGCAGGTCGACAACCACTCCGCCTCGCTCAAGGACTGGCTCGACCAGTACTCGGACCAGGTCCACCACCAGACCTCCGAGCGGATGAGCGACTGGAACAAGCACACGCACGCGTTCTCCTCGCACATGCTCGACGCGACCAACGCGCTCTCCGAGGTCATCGCCGAGATGGAGGTGAGGATCGGTGCGCAGGACGCGGGGAAGAGCTCGCTCTCGTGAGGAGGCGGAGAACCCGTACTGGATCTCCTTCTCGGACCTCATGACGGCTCTCCTGGCCGTCTTCATCCTGGCCGTGGTCGCACTGGTCCTCCAGCTCACGGAGAAGCAGGAGGCCCTCGCCGCCGAGCAGAAGACGGCGCAGGAGCAACGCAGCCTTTTCTCGGACCAGATCACCTCTCTGCAGCACGCCGAGGAGGTCCGGTCGGACGTGCTGGTCGAGGTGGCCACGACGCTCCAGGCGCAGGGCATCGACGTCATCGTCAGCCAGGACAACTCGGTGCTGAGCATCCCGACTGCCCTCCTGGGCTTCGACTCGGCGTCGTTCGAGATCCGGCCCGAGCACCGGGACGTCGCCCTCGCGATCGGGGCTGCGATCGACGACTCCTTGCGCCACGACGAGCGCTTCCGCTACCTCGACACGGTGTTCGTCGAGGTTGAACTCCTGGTAGATGGTGGCGATGCCCAGGCGCTCGGCGTCCTGGGCGCTCTGGATGCGCACCTCGCGGCCCTCGGCGTAGAT
>NZ_JBHXBO010000013.1:0-37927 GCF_042726775.1 Oerskovia sp. NPDC060287 | reverse complement strand
GCCGGGGGGCCGAGCGCGCGGCGCGCTCACGTCGAGTCAGACGCCGTACTCCTTCTGGATGCGGGCCCAGTTGCGCTCGAGGTCCTCGAGGCCACCGATGTTGAAGAACGCCTGCTCCGAGATGTGGTCGAACTCGCCGTCCGCGATCTTCTTGAACGCCTCGATGGTCTCCGTCAGCGGAACCGTCGAACCCACGACACCCGTGAACTTCTCGGCCATGTAGGTGTTCTGCGAGAGGAACTGCTGGATGCGGCGCGCACGCGCCACGACCGTCTTGTCCTCCTCGGAGAGCTCGTCCACACCGAGGATCGCGATGATGTCCTGGAGCTCCTTGTTGCGCTGCAGGATCGACTTGACGCGCGTCGCGACGTCGTAGTGCTCCTGGCCCACGTACCGCGGGTCGAGGATGCGCGACGACGAGGTCAGCGGGTCGATCGCCGGGTACAGACCCTTCGAGGCGATCTCTCGCGAGAGCTCGGTGGTCGCGTCCAGGTGGGCGAACGTCGTCGCGGGCGCCGGGTCGGTGTAGTCGTCGGCAGGGACGTAGATCGCCTGGAGCGACGTGATCGAGTGACCACGCGTCGAGGTGATGCGCTCCTGGAGCAGACCCATCTCGTCGGCCAGGTTCGGCTGGTAGCCCACCGCGGAGGGCATGCGCCCGAGCAGCGTGGAGACCTCGGAACCGGCCTGCGTGAAGCGGAAGATGTTGTCGATGAAGAGCAGCACGTCCTGCTTCTGGACGTCACGGAAGTACTCCGCCATGGTGAGCGCGGAGAGCGCGACGCGAAGACGCGTGCCCGGCGGCTCGTCCATCTGGCCGAAGACGAGTGCCGTCTTGTCGAAGACGCCCGCCTCCTCCATCTCGACGATCAGGTCGTTGCCCTCACGCGTGCGCTCGCCGACACCGGCGAACACCGAGACACCACCGTGGTTCTGCGCCACACGCTGGATCATCTCCTGGATGAGGACCGTCTTGCCGACGCCCGCACCACCGAAGAGGCCGATCTTCCCACCCTGCACGTACGGCGTCAGGAGGTCGATCGACTTGATGCCGGTCTCGAACATGTTGGTCTTCGACTCGAGCTGGTCGAATGCCGGGGGCTTGCGGTGGATGGGCCAGCGCTCGGTGATCTCGAGCTTCTCGCCCTCCGCGAGGTTGAGCACGTCACCGGTCACGTTGAACACGTGGCCCTTGGTGATGTCGCCGACGGGGACGCTGATCGGCGCACCGGTGTCGGTGACGACCGCGCCACGGACCAGGCCGTCGGTCGGCTTGAGGGCGATCGCACGGATGAGCGAGTCACCCAGGTGCTGTGCGACCTCGAGGGTCAGTCGGAAGGACTTCTCCCCCTCGCCCTGGCCGGACAGGTCGATGTCCACGGTCAGTGCGTTGTAGATCTCGGGGATGGCGTCGGACGGGAACTCGATGTCGACGACGGGGCCGATCACGCGGGCGACACGGCCCACGCCGGGTCCGCTCTGGTGCTCGACCTGGGCTTCCACGGTGGTGGCGGTCATTACTGGCCTCGCTTCGCAGGGCCGGAGAGAGCTCCGGCAGGTTCGGTGCAGGTGATGGAGATCGACGTGTTCGTCATGCGGTACCTCACGACGCCGCCAGGGCGTCGGCACCCGAGACGATCTCGCTGATCTCCTGGGTGATGTCGGCCTGTCGTGCCTGGTTCGCAAGTCGCGTGTACATGCGGACCAGGTCCTCGGCGTTGTCCGTCGCGGTGTGCATCGCGCGCTGGCGGGCGGCCAGCTCCGACGCGGCCGCCTGCAGGAGGCAGCTGTAGATGCGGCTGCGCACGTAGCGCGGCAGCAGTGCGTCGAGGACGGCCTCGGACGAGGGCTCGAAGTCGTAGAGCGGGAGCACGTCGTGCTGGCCCGCGGGAGCGACACCCTCGACGACCTCGAGAGGGAGCATCCGCACGACCCGGGGGCGCTGCGTCACCATGTTCACGAACTGCGTGTACACGATGTGCAGCTCGCCGACGCCACCCTCGTCCGCGGGGGCGAGGAACGCCTCCAGCAGGGTGTCGGCGATGTCGCGGGCGACGTCCGCCGTGGGTGCGTCCGAACCGCCGGTCCAGGACTGGGCGAGCTCACGGTGACGGAACGTGTAGTAGGTCACCGCGCGACGCCCGGCGGCGTAGAGCGCGACCTCCTTGCCCTCGTGCGTGAGGCGCTCGACGAGGCGCTCCGTCTCACGGATGATCGACGCCGAGTAGGCGCCGGCCATGCCGCGGTCCGAGGCGACCACGAGCACCGCGACACGGTTCGTGTCGGTGCGCTCGGACGTCAGCGGGTGCCGCGTCGTCGAGTGGGTCGCGACCGCCGAGACGGCCTGCGTGATCGCCTGGGCGTACGGGCCGGCCTCGGCGGACCGGGCGCGAGCGCGCCCGATCCTCGACGCCGCGATGAGCTCCTGCGCGCGGAACATCTTCTTCAGGGACTGCGTCGACTTGATCCGCTGCTTGTAGACGCGCTGGGATCCGGCCATGTCAGGACTTCTTCTGCCGGACGATCTGCTCCTGCTCGACGACGACGCCCTCTTCCTCGTCAGCCTCTCCGCCGACGAGCGGAGAACCGTCGCCCTTGAGGAAGCCGTTGCGGAAGTCGTCGACGCCCTGAGCGAGCGCGGACTCGACCTCGTCCGAGAGCTTGCCGGTCGAGGCGATCGTGCCGAGCACGTCCGTGTTGCGGCGCAGGTGGTCGAGCAGCTCGCTCTCGAAGCGGCGAACGTCCTCGAGCGGCACGTCGTCCAGCTTGCCCTTGGTGCCGGCCCAGATCGAGGCGACCTGGTCCTCGACCGGGTACGGCGAGTACTGACCCTGCTTGAGGAGCTCCATGAGGCGAGCACCACGGGTCAGCTGGCCGCGCGAGGCAGCGTCGAGGTCCGAGGCGAACATCGCGAAGGCCTCGAGCGAGCGGTACTGGGCGAGCTCGAGCTTGAGCGTGCCGGAGACCTGCTTCATGGCCTTGACCTGTGCGGCACCGCCGACTCGGGAGACCGAGATACCGACGTCGACCGCAGGGCGCTGGTCCGCGTTGAAGAGGTCCGACTGGAGGAAGATCTGGCCGTCGGTGATCGAGATGACGTTGGTCGGGATGTACGCCGACACGTCGTTCGCCTTGGTCTCGATGACGGGCAGGCCCGTCATGGAGCCCGCACCGAGCTCGTCCGAGAGCTTCGCACAACGCTCGAGCAGACGGGAGTGCAGGTAGAAGACGTCACCGGGGTACGCCTCGCGGCCCGGCGGGCGACGGAGGAGCAGCGACACGGCACGGTAGGCCTCGGCCTGCTTCGACAGGTCGTCGAACACGATGAGGACGTGCTTGCCGCCGTACATCCAGTGCTGGCCGATGGCCGAGCCGGTGTAGGGAGCGAGGTACTTGAAGCCCGCCGGGTCGGACGCCGGAGCCGCGACGATCGTCGTGTACTCGAGCGCTCCGGCCTCTTCCAGCGCGCCGCGGACGGCGGCGATGGTCGAGCCCTTCTGGCCGATCGCGACGTAGATGCAGCGGACCTGCTTGGTCGGGTCGCCGGTCTCCCAGTTCGCCTTCTGGTTGATGATCGTGTCGATCGCGATCGCCGTCTTGCCGGTCTGGCGGTCACCGATGATCAGCTGGCGCTGGCCACGGCCCACCGGGATCATCGAGTCGATCGCCTTGAGGCCGGTCTGCAGCGGCTCGTGGACCGACTTGCGGTCCATGACGCCGGGGGCCTGCAGCTCGAGGGCGCGGCGGCCCTCGGTCGCGATCTCACCGAGACCGTCGATCGGCTGGCCCAGCGGGTCGACGACGCGACCCAGGTAGCCGTCGCCGACGGCGACCGAGAGGACCTCGCCGGTCCGGCGGACCTCCTGGCCCTCCTCGATCCCGGTGAACTCACCCAGGACGACGACACCGATCTGGCGAACGTCCAAGTTCAGGGCAAGGCCGAGGGTGCCGTCCTCGAAGCGCAGCAGCTCGTTGGCCATTGCGCCCGGAAGGCCTTCCACCTGGGCGATGCCGTCAGCGGCAAGGGTGACGCGACCGACTTCCTCGGTCACCGCACCCTGGGGCTCGTAGGACTTCACGAAGCTGTCCAGCGCGGCCCTGATCTCGTCGGGCCGGATCGTCAGCTCAGCCATTGCTCTTCTCCTGTCGTGGCCGCCCCGCGAGGTGCGGGAACGGTCGAACGTTCTTGTCAGTTCGCCGGCTCGGGAGCCGGCAGGGTGTCGACGACACCGGGGGCCGCGAGGACCTCAGTGTTCGGGCGAACAGGTCAGCTGACCAGTCGTCTGCGTGCATCGGCCAGGCGGGAGAGCACCGTCGAGTCGACGACGTCTGCTCCGACCTGGACGCGCAGGCCGCCGAGGACCTCGGGGTCCACGGTGACGTTCAGCTGGACTGCCCGGCCGTACGCGCGCTCGAGGAGCGCGGACAGACGGTCCTGCTGTGCCTGGCTGAGCACCGCACCGGTCGTCACCGAGGCGACGAGACGACGACGACGCTGTGCGGCGACCTCCCCGAGCCACACGAGGGTGGCCACGAAGCGACGCCCACGGGGTGCGATGGTCGCCCGCTCCGCGAGGAACTGGGTGACCGGGTCGACCTTGCCCGCGAGCAGCGCGTCGACGAACGCCTTGCGACGAGCGGGGTCCGTGGAGGTCTCGGTGAGGACTCGACGTGCCTCTCGCTCGCCGACGAGCGACCGCGTGATGCGGAACAGCTCGTCCTCGACGCGCTCGAGCGCTCCGCGGGCCTCGGCCGAGGCCAGGACCGCGTCGACGCCGAGGTGCTCGACGGCGTCCGCGATGTCCGCGTCGCGTGCCCAGCGTCCACGGGCGACGCCCGAGACGAGGTCGATCACACGGCCGTCGAAGCCCTCCCGGAGGAGGTCGGCGGCCAGGGCCGCCTTGTCCTCGCCCGACCGCGACGGGTCGGCGAGGGCGCGACGCAGGGGCACCGAGGCGTCCAGCGCCGCGGCGACGGTGAGGAGCTGCTCGCCCAGGGCGAAGGCTCCTTCGCCCGCCGCGCGCAGCACCGGCTCGAAACGCTCCTGAGCCTGCGCGAGGGAGGCTCCGCTCGTCCCGCGCATCAGCCCTCCTTGCCGTGTGCCGCCGCGCTGGCGGCCCCGGCTCCCGCAGCCTCGAGCTCGTCGAGGAAGCGGTCCACGACACGCGACTGACGTGCGGAGTCCTCGAGGGACTCGCCGACGATCTTCGACGCGAGCTGGGTCGCGAGCGTCCCGACGTCGTTCCGCAGCGACACCGACACCTGCTGGCGCTCGGCCTCGATCTGACGGTGTGCCGTCTCGACGATGCGCGCGGCCTCCTCGCCGGCCTTGACCTTCTGGTCGGCCACGATGGCCGTGCCCTCGGCGCGCGCGTCCTCACGGATCTTCGCGGCCTCGGTACGAGCCTCCTGGAGCTGCTGGTGGTACTCCGCCAGCGCTGCCGCTGCCTCGGCCTGAGCGGACTCCGCCTTGGCCAGGCCACCCTCGATCTTGGCCGTGCGCTCGTCGAGCACCGCCTGGAACTTGGGAAGGACCATCTTGTAGAAGACGACCGCGATGATGATCAGGACGACCGCCGACCAGAAGAGGTCGTACATCGGCGGAAGGAACAGCTGGATGGGGTCGACCTCGCCAGACTCTGCGGCGAGGACCGCCTGGGGGCCGATGGTCGACATCAGAAGATGAAGCCAGCGACGAAGCCGAGCAGGGCGAGGATCTCGACGAAGGCCAGACCGATGAACATGGTGCCGCGGAGCTGGCCGGCGACCTCGGGCTGGCGGGCCATGCCCTCGACCGTCTTGCCGATCAGGATGCCGAGGCCGATGCCCGGGCCGATCGCGGCGATGCCGTAGCCGATGGTGTTGATGCTGCCTTCGACAGCGGCGAGGGTGGTGACGTCCACGGTGTTTCCTTCCGTTGGGCGCCCGGTCGTGCGAACGGGCGTCAGGTGCGTTGCGTCAGGTGGAGCTCAGGGACGGCGCCGACGCCGAGGCGGCGGAACCAGGGTCTGCGGTGCGGGTCAGTGCTCTTCTTCGATCGACATGTTGATGTAGACCGTGGCGAGGAGCGCGAAGATGTACGCCTGCAGGCCCGCGACGAAGACCTCGAAGAGGGTGATCGCGATGCCGCCGGCGAGCGTCAGCGCGCTGATCGCCTTGAGGGCCGGTGCGGCCTCGAGCAGCAGGAAGTTCGTGGCTGCGAAGCACAGGACCAGCATGATGTGGCCGGCGACCATGTTCGCGGTCAGTCGGATGACCAGCGAGGCCGGGCGGATGATCAGGAGCTGGAGCAGCTCGATCGGCGCCAGGATGAAGTAGATGGGGAACGGCACGCCCGGGGGGAACAGGTTCGCCCGGATGTAGCCCCACAGACCGTGCTGGCGGATGCCTGCGGCCCAGTAGGCCACGAAGACCCACAGGGCCAGGAGGATCGCCACGCCGGCGACCGAGGTGCCAGAGAGGTTCAGCCCGGGCACGACACCCGTCAGGTTGAACGCGAGGATCGTCACGAAGATCGTCGTGATCATCGGGACGTAGCGTCGAGCGCGCTCGGTCCCCATGATCTCCTCGACGATGTTCACGCGAGCGAAGTCGAGGACCATCTCGACGCCGTTCTGGAACCTGCCGGGCACGAGCTTGGCGCGCCGGGCCGCGATGAGGAAGATCGCCAGCAGGACGATCGTCGCGATCACCCGGATGAGCTGCAACCGGTTGAACTCGAACGGGGTGCCGGCGAAGAGGATGGCGTCGGGGAAGAACTCACCGATCGTCGGCGCGTGGAAGCCGCCTTCGCCTTCTGCTGCGGCAACGAAGGGAGAGGGGGTCGCGAGCGTGAACAGGGTGGACTCCCAGTGGTCGTCGGTTTCCGGGGCCGTGCGCGGGCACGCCGTCGGACCAGGCCTTCATGGATTCGCCGATAGCCTAACGCATGTTCGGACCTTCACAGGTCACTCACGTCCCGCAGACCTGCGTGACGTGGGTCTAGGATGCCCCGGCGACGTCGGTGGTACGCCGGGGCGGCAAGCACCCTGCGCCGTCGGCGGCGGCCCGACGGGCTCGTGACGTCAGGACTTGGGCGTCACGTACGGGATGCGCCCACGGTCGACCGCGCGATAGTCGAGCAGAGCCGAGCCGATCACGCCCACGAGGAGGACGACGGCGAACACGACCCGGTCGTAGAACTCGTAGTTCCGCAGGACCGCGAGGACGATCCCGAGCAGCACGATCTTGACGAGCCAGCTGCCCAGCACCACGGCAGCCGTGGTCGTCGGGGTCGAGCGAGCCGTGCGCGCCATGGCGACGATCGTCGTGCCGGAGAACACGAGCGCGATCCCGACGCCCATGAGCGCCCCCCACACGCCCGCGGTCCCGGCCAGGAGCGCGCCGAGCGCGACCCCGAGGACGAGCAGCCCGACGAGCAGGATCAGGGTGTCGCGCAGAGCGGTGCGGAACACGGCGCTGACGGCGTCACCGACCGCGTCGGCCGTGACCTCGCCGGGCCGTGCCTCCGAGGCCGGCTGCTCCTGCGGGGTCGTCGGGTCGTCGGCGCCGGGGGGCGTGGGAGTCGTCATCGGGAGGTTCCTTCAGGGTGGGCCGGGCCGGGATGGGCCGGTCGGTGATCGGGATCTGGTACGGGCGGGGCGGTGCTCGGCTCCGAGCCCGTGGCGGGGCCGCGGACGACGGGCGACGCACCGCTCGGCACCGCCGTGCGGCGCGGGACCGTCGTCGGGATGCCCTCGGGAGCGGTCACCGCGTCGTCGTCGAGGAACCGGCCACGGGTCCGCAGGGGTCCGAGCGTGAGCAGCAGCGCGATGACGATCGCCACGATCAGCCCGATCGCCACGGTCTCCGCGGGCCACCACACGAGCGTCACGGCACCGAACGCGAAGACCGCGGTCCACAGGTACATGATGATGACTGCGCGGCGGTGGGAGTGCCCCAGCGCGAGGAGCCGGTGGTGCAGGTGGAGCCGGTCCGGGTGGAAGGGCGACTTCCCCGTCCCCACCCGGCGGAGCACCGCGAGGACCATGTCGAGCAGCGGGAGCAGGATCACGGCGAGGGGCAGCAGGATGGGGATGAGCGTGCGCTGCTTGCTCGGGTCGACCGCGACACCCGGGTCGATGTTGCCCGTGACGACGATGACCGCCGCGCCGAGCACGAGCCCCAGCACCATGGAGCCCGAGTCCCCCATGAAGATCCGGGCCGGGTAGAAGTTGTGGGGCAGGAACCCGAGGCAGATGCCGACGAGTCCGGCCATGACGAGCGTCGCGAGGTTCGAGTAGTCGGTGGGGCTCGCCGCGACGGTCAGGCTGTACGTGTAGACGAAGTAGGCCGTGCCGCCGATCGCGATGAGCCCCGCGGCCAGCCCGTCGAGCCCGTCGACGAAGTTGACGGCGTTCATGACCACGACGACCACGAGCACCGTGACGATGAGCGAGAGCCGGGGAGAGCCGATCGTGAGCCCGCCGATGGGGAACGTCACGAGCTGCACGCCCTGCCAGGCGATGAAGAGCGCCGCGAGCACCTGGCCCGCGAGCTTGGTCATCCAGTCGAGGTCCCAGATGTCGTCGGCGACACCGAGCAGGCACACGATGACCGCCCCGCCGACGATGGCCCACGCCTGCTGGTCGGTCGCGAAGACCCCGCTGAGGAAGGGCATCTGGGACGCGAACGTCACGGCGACCACGAGTCCCGCGGTCATCGCGAGCCCTCCCAGGCGGGCCGTCGGGACGGTGTGCACGTCGCGGTCGCGCACCGCCGTGATGGCGCCCGTCCTCGCAGCGACCCAGTAGGCGAGGGGCGTCAGCAGGTACGTGACCGCGGCCGCGATCAGGAGGACGAGCAGATAGACCCTCACCCGTCGTTCGCCTCCGGGTCGCTCGTCGTGGCGGTGGGGACGGCGTCCGTGGACGGTTCGGTCACGTCGCCGCCGGCGGCCGCGCCGTCCGTCGTCTCGTCGTCGCCCGGCACCGGAGCCTGCGGCTCCTCGTCGGCCTCCTGCGGCTCCTCACCGAGCCCGAGCACGGGCGCGATCTCACGCATACGCTCGAGCGAGACGGCGCCCTCGCGCACGACGCGCAGGTGCGGCCCCGTCGCGTCGACGATGGTCGAGGCCACTCCCCCGGTCGCGTCTCCGCCGTCGAGGTAGACCGTGACCGAGTCCCCGAGCTGCTCCTGGGCCGTGGTCACGTCGAGCGCCGCGGGGCGACCCGTGGCGTTCGCGCTCGAGACCGCGAGAGGTCCCGTGCGGCGCAGGAGCGCGAGGGCCGCAGGGTGGTCCGGCATGCGCAGCGCGACGGTCCCGTGCGTCTCCCCCAGGTCCCAGGCGAGCGAGGGCTGGGCGGGCAGGATGATGGTGAAGCCGCCGGGCCAGAACGTCTCGACGAGCGCGCGGGCGTCGGCGGACACGTCGGTCGCGAGGCCGTCGAGGGTCCGCGTGTCCGGGACCAGGACGGGCGGGGGCATCTGCCGTCCGCGTCCCTTCGCGGCGAGCAGGGCCGCGACGGCCTGGGCGTCGAACGCGTCGGCGCCGATCCCGTAGACGGTGTCGGTCGGCAGGACGATCAGCCCGCCGCGCGAGACGGCGTTCACCGCCTCGTCGATCGACGGTCCCCAGGCGTTCGGGTCGGTGACGGGGTGCACAGAGCTCACGGTTCTCAGTCTTCCATGTCCGAAGGGTCCGCTTGTGCGGCCGGTGCGTCGCTCGCCGTGCGCACACGGCGCGCGACGACCATGCGGGGTCTGCCGGTCAGGTCGGCGACGGTCCTGATCTCGTCGAACCCACCGACCTGGGCAACCATGTCACGGGCGGCCTCGGCCTGGACCTCGGCGTGCTCCATGACGTAGAGGCCGCCGTCGACCAGGAGCCGGGCCGCGGCGAGCGTCACGCCGCGCGGCACCTCGAGGCCGTCGTCGCCCAGCCCGTAGAGCGCGACCTGCGGGTCGTGCAGCGCGACCTCGGGGTCGCGCGGGACGGCGCCCGGCGGGACGTAGGGCGGGTTGGACACGACGACGTCGCACGTCCCGTCGAGGTCGGCGAACGCGGTGCGCGCGTCCCCTCGCACGAGGTGCACGACGGCGCCGCTCGCCGCGCGCGTGCGCGTCACGTTGCGCTCGGCCCAGGCGTGGGCGTCGCGGTCGAGCTCGACCGCGTGCACCTGGGCGCCGGGGACCTCGGTCGCGAGGGCCAGGGCGATCGCGCCCGAGCCCGTGCACAGGTCCACGACGACGACCGGCGCACCGGGGCGCCGCACGACGACCTCGCGGGCCTCGTCGATCGCGACCTGCGCGACCTGCTCGGTCTCGGGGCGGGGGACGAACACGCCGGGGCCCACGACGAGCTCGAGGTGCCGGAACGGCGCCGACCCCGTCAGGTGCTGGAGCGGGACGCGCTCGGCGCGGGACGCGAGGAGTCGGGACAGCTCGTCGAGCACCTCCTGGGCCGTCCGGTCGGCACCCGGTGCGTCCCCGGCAGTCAGCAGCGACGCGACGGGCCGACCGAGCACGGCCGCGGAGACGACCCGTTCGCGCGGCACGCCCGCGACGTGCGCGAGCAGCAGCTCGGCGTCCACGCGCGGGGACTCGATGCCCACCCGCGCCAGACGGGCCGCAGCCTCCCGCAGGAGGCGCGAGACGTCGTCGGGCAGGGCTGGGGGCAGCGCGCGCCCGCCCGCGCCCGGGACCCCGACCGACGTCACGACGCCGCTGCGGCGAGGCGCGCCGCCTCGTCGGCGTCGATGGCCGAACGGATCACGGGTTCCAGGTCGCCGTCGAGGACCTGGTCCAGGTTGTACGCCTTGTAGCCCGTGCGGTGGTCCGCGATGCGGTTCTCCGGGTAGTTGTACGTCCGGATGCGCTCGGAGCGGTCGACCGTGCGCACCTGGGAGCGGCGCAGGTCGTTCGCGGCGGCCGCCTCCTCCTCCTGTCGTGCGGCCAGGAGCCGCGCGCGCAGCACGCGCATGGCCTGCTCGCGGTTCTGGAGCTGGGACTTCTCGTTCTGCATCGAGACCGTGATCCCCGTGGGCAGGTGCGTGATGCGCACCGCGGAGTCCGTCGTGTTGACCGACTGGCCACCGGGTCCCGAGGACCGGTACACGTCGATGCGGAGCTCGTTCTGGTCGATCTCGATCTCGCCCGCGTCCTCGACCTCGGGGAACACGAGCACGCCCGCGGCCGAGGTGTGGATGCGCCCCTGGGACTCGGTCACGGGCACGCGCTGGACGCGGTGGACGCCGCCCTCGTACTTGAGGTTGGCCCAGACGCCGTCGGCGGGATCCGTGGCACCCGCTCGCGCCTTGACCGCGACCTGGACGTCCTTGTAGCCGCCGAGGTCCGAGTCCGTGGCCTCGATGATCTCGGTCTTCCAGCCCCGGCGCTCGGCGTAGCGCAGGTACATGCGCAGCAGGTCCCCCGCGAACAGCGCGGACTCCTCGCCGCCCTCGCCCGCCTTGATCTCGAGGATCACGTCGCGACCGTCGTCGGGGTCGCGCGGCACGAGGACCCGGCGCAGCTTCTCGGTCGCGGCCGCGGCGGTCTCCTGGAGCGCGGGCAGCTCGGCGGCGAAGGAAGCATCCTCTGCAGCGAGCTCGGCCGCGGCCTCGACGTCGTCGGTCGCGTCGCGCCACGCGCGGTAGGCCGCGACGACCTGGCCCAGCTCGGCGTAGCGGCGCCCGAGCGTGCGGGCCCGACCGGCGTCCGCGTGGACCGCGGGGTCGGCGAGCAGCGACTCGATCTCGGCGTGCTCGGCGAGCAGGTGTTCGACGGCGGCGAAGGACTCGGTCACGAGGGTGTCCTGACGAGAGGGATGGTTAGGGCTGTCTGGCTGCGTGCGGCCGGCATGGCTGGGTGCGGCTGCTCGGTGCGGGAGCCTCCGGCACTCTCGTGCCGGGCACCCGCGCACCGGAAAAGACGACAGCGCCGGTGGAACGAGCACGCCGCCTGCCCCTGGAGAGGTTGGACGGGTGCTCGGACCACCGGCGCTGGAGAGTCGCTACTTGTCGGCGGCCTTCTTGCCGTAACGAGCCTCGAAGCGAGCCACGCGGCCGCCGGTGTCGAGGATCTTCTGCTTGCCCGTGTAGAACGGGTGGCAGGCGGAGCAGACGTCGGACGAGATGCGCCCGGACGTCTCGGTGCTGCGCGTGACGAACGTGGAACCGCAGGTGCAGGTCACCTCGGTCACGACGTACGTGGGGTGGATATCAGCCTTCACAGGACTCTCCTCAGTGGGGTGCCCCCGGGTCGCCTGCCTGGACAGCAGCCGTGAACCGGGGACGGGAAACCAACAGGACATTGTGCCAGACGGGTCCGGCACACGAAAAATCTGCGGGTCGGCCGGCCGCCAGGACGGAGGCCGAACGACCCGCAGGACGGGTCAGACGGCGCGGCCGACCTCTTCGTCGTTGTGGATACCGCCCGGCGTCGTCTTCTGCACCTGGAGCAGGAACTCGACGTTGGACTTGGTCTCCTTGAGCTTGCCCAGCAGCAGCTCGATGGCCTGCTGCTGGTCGAGCGCACCCATCACGCGGCGCAGCTTGTAGACGATGCGGAGCTCGTCCTGCGGCATGAGGATCTCCTCGCGGCGCGTGCCGGACGCGTTGACGTCCACGGCCGGGAAGATGCGCTTGTCCGCGAGCGAGCGGGAGAGCCGGAGCTCCATGTTTCCCGTGCCCTTGAACTCCTCGAAGATGACCTCGTCCATCTTGGAGCCGGTCTCGACGAGCGCCGAGGCGAGGATCGTGAGCGAGCCACCGTTCTCGATGTTGCGCGCCGCGCCGAAGAAGCGCTTGGGCGGGTAGAGCGCCGAGGCGTCGACACCACCGGACAGGATGCGCCCCGAGGCCGGGGCCGCGAGGTTGTACGCACGCGAGAGACGCGTGAGCGAGTCGAGCAGCACCACGACGTCCTGGCCCAGCTCCACGAGACGCTTGGCGCGCTCGATCGCGAGCTCGGCGACGATCGTGTGGTCGGAGGCCGGACGGTCGAAGGTCGAGGCGATGACCTCGCCCTTGACCGTGCGCTCCATGTCGGTGACCTCTTCGGGTCGCTCGTCCACGAGCACGACCATGAGGTGGACCTCAGGGTTGTTCGTCGTGATCGCGTTCGCGATCTGCTGCATGATGATCGTCTTGCCGGCCTTGGGCGGCGCGACGATCAGGCCACGCTGGCCCTTGCCGATCGGGGCGACGATGTCGATCACGCGCGGGGTCAGGCGACCGACCTCGCCCGTCTCCAGACGCAGGCGCTCCTGCGGGTAGAGCGGCGTGAGCTTGTTGAACTCGGCGCGGTTGCGCGCGGCCTCGGGGGCCATGCCGTTGACCGAGTCGAGACGGACCAGCGCGTTGAACTTCTGGTTGCGCGGCCCCGTCTGCTGGAAGCTCTCGCCGTCGCGGGGCTGACGCACCGCACCCATGATCGCGTCGCCACGGCGCAGGCCGGCCTTCTTGACCTGGCCGAGCGAGACGTAGACGTCGTTCGGTCCGGGCAGGTAGCCGCTCGTGCGCACGAACGCGTACTGGTCGAGGACGTCGAGGATGCCCGCGACGGGCAGCAGGACGTCGTCCTCGGTGACCTCGATCTCGTCGAGGCCCGCGACGTCGATGTTCCCGCCGCGCGTGCGCCCGCGCTTGCGGTCGCGGTCGCGGTTGCGGTCGCGACCCCGACGGCGGCGTCCGCCGCGCTCGTCGTAGTCGTCGCCGCCCTGCTGGTCGCGCTGACCCTGCTGACGGTCGGTGCGCTGGCCACCCTGCTGGCGGTCGCCCTGCTGGTTGCCCTGCGCCTGCTGACGGTCGGCACGCTGACCGCCCTGCTGGCGGTCGCCCTGCTGGTTGCCCTGCGCCTGGTCGCGCTGACCCTGCTGACGCTCGCCGCCCTGGCGGGCTGCGCCCGCCTCGGGAGCCGTCTCACGGGCCTGCTCGGCCTCGCCGCCGCGCGGGGCACCGGCGCCCCGACCAGAACGACGCGAACCGCGCTCGGAGCCCGTGACGAGACCGACCGCGGCGGCTGCGCGCGCAGCGCGCTCGTCGGGGGTCTCGCCCGCGACCGAACGGTCGCCGCCGTCGCGGGCCGCACGCGCGGTCTGCTCGAGCAGCGGAGCGATGATGTCGGCAGCCTTGTCGCTGCTCTCGCCCTTGCCGGCGCGCTCGGCGCGTGCGCCTCGCTCGCGGCGAGGACGCTCGATGTTCTCGGTCGCCTGACGTGCGGGCGCCTCGACGGCGGGCAGCACGACCTTCTCGGCCGAGGTGTCCTTCTCCGGCGCACGACGCGCAGGAGCGGACGCTCCGGCGGGGCGCCCGGAGGCGCTCGTCTCGCCGGAGGTGGAACGGATGACGTCGACAAGATCGCTCTTGCGCATCTTTGACGTGCCCTTCACACCGAGCTGCGAGGCGAGTGCCTGCAGCTCGGGGAGGCGCAGCGTCGAGAGTGCGCCTGCACGGGCGGTGTCGGTGGTGTCTGTCACGAAGGACCCTTCCCCTCGTTTGCGCCCACTTGCTCTGTGCGAGGGGTGGGCCGCGGGTGATCGACGCTCGGCACGTGACGGCCGGAACGCAGTGGAACCACGCGTCAGTGGTACGACGACGTCAGCTGACGTGGGCTGGATTGCCTTCTCGCGGGGTGTGTGAGGCGCAGTCAGTCGTTGCTCTGCCGATGCCCGGGGACTCGGCGGAGATTCGTCGAGGAATCACCGAGGCATCATCACGAACCTGCGAAGGCTCAATGGATTCTACCATCCGTAACCCCTGCGAACACCAGTCGCCGCACCGCTCAGCGCGTCGCTCGGCGAGCGGGCTGGCGGGCGGACCGCCTGCCGCCCTGCACGGCGGTCAGCGCAACCGTGCGGACAGGCCCGCGCTGCCCACGACCCGCTCCGAGCGCACGCCCTCCAGGTCGATGCCCGGACGGTAGGCCCGCCACAGGTCCGACCCTTCCAGCAGCTCGCGCAGCACCCCGTCGGCGTGCTCGCGTTCCTGCGCACGCCCCAGGAGCAGGACCGTCGGCCCGGCACCCGAGATGGTCGCCGCGAGGCCGTCGAGACGCAGCGCGCGCACGAGCTCCCACGACGCCGTCATGACGCCCGCGCGATACTCCTGGTGGAGTCGGTCCTCGGTGGCCTCGAACAGGTGCTGGGGCGAGCGCGTCAGCGCGTCGACGAGCAGCGCCGAGCGACCCGCGTTGAGCGCCGCGTCGGCGTGCGGGACGGTCTCCGGCAGCACACCGCGAGCGCGGCTCGTGGCGAGCCGCGTCGAGGGGACCAGGACCGTGGCCTCGATGTCCGGGTGGACGTCGAGGCGCACGGCGTGCGCACCCTCGCGTCCCTCGACCGTGCTGGTCCAGGCGATCGTCGCGCCACCGTAGATCGCGGGCGCCGCGTTGTCGGGGTGCCCCTCGAACTCGGTCGCGAGCTGCAGGACCGCCGCGTCGTCGAGCGCCGCAGGGTCTGCGACGAGCGCCCGGGCCGCCGCGATGCCCGCGACCACCGCGGCCGCGGACGAACCGAGCCCCCGGCCGTGCGGGATCGCGTTGGTACAGGTCAGGTGGAGCCCGGTCTGGGGAGCCCCGACGAGCTCGAGCGCCGCGCGCAGCGCGCGCACCACCAGGTGCCGCTCGTCCCCCGGGACCTCGCCGGCCCCCTCGCCCTCGACGTCGACGACCACGTCACCGTTCCCCAGGGCACGGACCTCGAGCACGTCGTAGCGTGCGAGCGCCAGGCCCAGGGCGTCGAACCCGGGCCCCAGGTTCGCGCTCGTGGCAGGCACGCGCACGCGCACATGGTCGGCTCCGAGCTGCATCGCGGTGACCTCTCGTCAGGTAAGGGGTGGGGAGGCTGCCGTGCCTGCCTCGCCCCGGCGCACGGCCGGGACGAGGAGCAGGACGAGCGGGGGGTGGGAGGTGCTCAGCCGAGCTGGAGCGCGTCGGCGATCGAGACGACGTCGGCGCTGACCCGGATCGGGGTCACGTCTGCGCCGTCGAGCGTCTTGAGGGCCCACTGAGGGTCCTTGAGGCCGTGTCCCGTGACCGTCACGACGATGCGGGCTCCGGCCGGGACGAGGCCACGCTCGGCGCGCGAGACGATGCCCGCGACACCCGCCGCCGAGCCGGGCTCGACGAACACGCCGGCCTCGGCCGACAGGATGCGGTGCGCGGCCAGGATCTGCTCGTCGGTCACGGCCTCGATGACACCGCCCGACTCGTCGCGCGCGGCCTCCGCCTGCGCCCACGACGCGGGGTTGCCGATCCGGATCGCGGTCGCGATGGTCTCGGGGTGCGTGATGGGGTGGCCCGCGACGATCGGGGCCGCACCGGCGGCCTGGAAGCCCCACATGATCGGGGTCCTGGTGCTGACCGCGGGCAGGTGCGCCCCCGGCGCGTCCGGGTCACCCAGGCCCGCGTACTCCCGGAAGCCCTTCCAGTACGCCGTGATGTTGCCCGCGTTGCCCACGGGCAGCGCGTGGATGTCCGGGGCGTCGCCCAGCGCGTCGACGATCTCGAACGCGCCGGTCTTCTGGCCCTCGATGCGGTCGGGGTTCACGGAGTTCACGAGCTCGACCGGGTAGGCCTCGGCCAGCTTGCGCGCCGCGACCAGGCAGTCGTCGAAGTTGCCGTCGACCTGGAGCAGCTTGGCGCCGTGCGCGATCGCCTGGCTCAGCTTGCCCATCGCGATCTTGCCGTCCGGGACCAGGACGGCGCAGACCATGCCGGCCTTGGTCGCGTACGCGGCGGCCGACGCCGACGTGTTGCCCGTCGACGCGCACACGACGGCCTGGGCCCCGCGGCCCGCGGCCGAGGAGATCGCGGCCGTCATGCCGCGGTCCTTGAACGAGGCGGTCGGGTTCATGCCCTCGACCTTGAGGAAGACCTGGGCCCCGGTCCGGGCCGAGAGCGCGGGCGCCTCGACGAGGGGCGTGCCGCCCTCGCCGAGCGTCACGATGCGCTCCTGGACGTGGGCGGGCAGGCGGTCGGCGTACTCGGCGATGATGCCTCGCCACTGGTGGGCCATCAGGCTCCCTCGACTCTCAGGACGGACGTGATCTCTTGGACGGGTTCGAGCACCGCGATCGCGTCGACCGTCGCGGCGAGCGCGGCCTCCGCAGCGGCGTGGGTCGTGATGACCAGGTGGGCGACGCCGGTCGCCCCGTCGTCCTCCGCACCGTCCGCTCCGGGCACGGAGGGCTCCGACGGCTGGCGGACGGCCTCGATCGAGACTCCCTTCGACGCCAGGACCTGGGCCACCTGGGCCAGGACGCCCGGACGGTCGTCGACCGCGAGGCGCACCTGGTAGCGCGTGACCGCGGTGCTGGCCGGCAGGATCGGCAGGGCCGCGTAGGTGGACTCCTCGGGGCCCTTGCCACCCAGGACGCGGTGCCGGGCCGCGGACACGACGTCGCCCAGCACGGCCGAGGCCGTGGGGGCTCCGCCCGCGCCACGGCCGTAGAACATGAGCTCGCCCGCGGCGTCGGCCTCGACGAAGACCGCGTTGAAGGCTCCCCGGACCCCGGCGAGCGGGTGGGCGAGCGGCACGAGCGCGGGGTGCACGCGCACCGAGACGCCGTGCGCGCCGTCGTCGCCCGTGACGGACTCCGCGATGGCGAGCAGCTTGATGACGTGGCCTGTCTGCGCGGCCCACGCGACGTCGTCGGCCGTGATGCTCGTGATGCCCTCGCGGGCGACGTCCTCGAGCGAGACGCGCGTGTGGAACGCGAGGCTCGCGAGGATCGCGGCCTTGGCCGCGGCGTCGAAGCCCTCGACGTCCGCCGTGGGGTCGGCCTCGGCGTAGCCGAGGTCCTGGGCCTGCTTGACCGCGGCGTCGAACGACATGCCCGTGCTGGCCATCTGGTCCAGGACGTAGTTCGTGGTGCCGTTGACGATGCCCAGGATGCGGCGCACGTGGTCGCCTGCGAGCGACTCGCGGACGGGGCGGACGATCGGGATGGCTCCCGCGACGGCTGCCTCGAAGTAGATGTCGACGCCCGCGGTGTCCGCGGCCTTGTAGAGCGTGGGGCCGTCCTCGGCGAGCAGCGCCTTGTTGGCGGTCACCACCGCGGCGCCCGACTCGATCGCGCGCAGCAGCAGCGTGCGGGCGGGCTCGATCCCGCCCATGACCTCGATGACGATGTCGGCGCGCGCGACGAGCCCTTCGGCGTCCTCCGTGAGGAGCGAGCGGTCGACCGACGCGGCGAGCGGGCGGGGCGCGGACGCGTCGCGCACCGCGATCCCCACGAGCTCGAGCGGCGCCCCGACGCGCGAGGCCAGGTCCGCGGCCTGCTGCGTCAGCAGCCTGGCCACCTCGGACCCCACGACGCCGCACCCGAGCAGCGCGACGCGCAGCGGACCTTGCTCCTGCTGGCTGGCTCCCACGAAGCTCCTCCTCCATCACCCCGGCCCGCACGGTCAGCGGTGCCGTCGTTCTCGGCCCCTGCCGGACGCGGTCGCGTCGGAGGTGGCCGCTCGGTCCGGACGGGTCCCGACGCCGCGCGCCGCTTCCCGACCGGTCGATCCCGAGCGTGTCGATCCTCGCTCTGCTGCCCGGATCCTGGGCGCCCGTCTCAGGATACGGGTGCCAGGCACGGGCCCGGCGAGAGCCGCCGGCTAGCCCAGGTCGAGCGCGAGCAGGTCGTCCTCGGTCTCCCGACGGACCAGGACCCTGGTCTCGCCGTCGGTCACCGCCACGACCGGAGGCCGGGGCACGTGGTTGTAGTTCGAGGCCATCGAACGCCCGTAGGCACCCGTCGCCGGGACGGCCAGCAGGTCGCCCGCCCGGACGTCCCCCGGCAGGAGCACGTCGTGGACCACGATGTCGCCGCTCTCGCAGTGCTTGCCGACCACGCGCGCGAGCACGGGCTCGGCGTCCGAGAGCCGGTTCGCGAGCTCGGCGTGGTAGGCCGCGCCGTACAGGGAGGGGCGGATGTTGTCGCTCATGCCGCCGTCGATCGAGACGTAGGTCCGCACGAGGGTCTCGTCGACGGCCACGCCGGCAGCGGCCTCCGAGCCGACCCGCACGGGCTTGACCGTGCCGACCGTGTAGAGCGTCAGGCCCGCAGGCCCGACGATCGCCCGGCCCGGCTCGATCGAGAAGCGCGGCAGGGGTGTCCCCAGGTCCGCGGACGAGGCCGCGACCGAGGCCGCCACGTCCTTCGCGATGCGGTCCGGGTCGAGCGCGACCTCGCCCGGCAGGTAGGCGATGCCGTACCCGCCACCCAGGTCCACCTCGGGGACGAGGAAACCCGTGCGCGCAGCGAGCGCCGCGCGGAGCTCGAGGACCTTGCGCGCCGCGACCTCGAAGCCCGAGGGGTCGAGGATCTGCGACCCGATGTGCGAGTGGATGCCGAGCAGCTCGAGCTCGGGGTGCGCGAGCACCGCGAGGAGCGCGGTCATGGCCGGGCTGTCCTCGTCCTGCGCACCCGGGGCCGTCGCGCCCTGGCCACCGGTCGCGAGCGACAGCCCGAACTTCTGGTCCTCGTGCGCGGTCGAGATGTACTCGTGCCCGCCCGCGTGCACGCCGGTGGTCACGCGGATCATGACGGGGGCCGGAGCCCCGCCGCGTGCGCGCGACGCAGCGGCCACGCGCTCGACCTCGGCGAGCGAGTCGACGATGATCCGGCCCACGCCCGCGTCGAGCGCGCGCGCGATCTCCGCGTCCGACTTGTTGTTGCCGTGCAGGCCGATGTGCTCGCCGGGCACGCCCGCGCGAAGCGCGACCGCGAGCTCGCCACCCGTCGCGGTGTCGACGCGCAGCCCCTCGGAGTGGACCCAGCGGGCCACGGCGACCGACAGGAACGCCTTGCCCGCGTAGTACACGTCGACGCCCGCGCCGACCTCGGCGAACGCTGCCTCGAACGCACGGCGGTAGGACCGCGCCCGCTCGCGCAGGTCGGCCTCGTCGAGCACGTAGGCCGGGGTCCCCTGGGCGACCGCGAGCTCACGCACGTCGACCCCCGCGACGCTCAGCGCGCCGTCGGGCCCGCGGCGCACGCCGCTCGACCACGGCTCGCCCGGCACGAAGGTGCCGGTCGGCGAGAAGGCGGGCGGCGTCGTCGTGCCTGCCGACGCGCTCACATGCGCTCCGGAGCGGACACGCCCAGCAGGCCCAGACCGTTGGCGAGGACCTGACGCGTCGCGTCGTTGAGCCACAGGCGCGTGCGGTGCACGTCCGTGACCTCCTCGTCGCCCAGCGGCGTCACGCGGCACTCGTGGTACCAGGAGTGGTAGTCGCCCGCGAGAGCCTCGAGGTAGCGCGCGACGCGGTGCGGCTCGCGCAGCTCGGCCGCCTGGGCGACCACGCGCGGGAACTCGGTGAGCGCACCGAGCAGGACCGACTCGGTCTCGTGAGTCAGGAGCGACGGGTCGAACGCGTCGCTCCCGTCCTCACGGAACCGCGAGACCCCGTGCGCCTCCGCGTTGCGCGCGACGTTCGCCGTGCGGGCGTGCGCGTACTGCACGTAGAAGACGGGGTTCTCGTTGGTCGCCCTGGACAGCAGGTCGAGGTCCAGGTCGATGCTCGAGTCGGTCGAGGAGCGCGCGAGCGAGTAGCGCGCGGCGTCCACGCCCACGGCGTCGACCAGGTCCTCGAGCGTCACGACGGTCCCGGCACGCTTGGACATGCGGACCGGCTGGCCGTCCTTGACCAGGTTGACCATCTGGCCGATGAGGATCTGGAGGTTCTTGCCCGGCTGGTCGCCGAACGCCGCGCAGACGGCCATCATGCGGCTCACGTACCCGTGGTGGTCCGCGCCGAGCATGATGATGACGTCGTCGAAGCCGCGCTCGCGCTTGTCGAGGTAGTACGCGATGTCGCCCGCGATGTACGCGGCCTCGCCGTCCGACTTGATGATGACGCGGTCCTTGTCGTCACCGAAGTCGGTCGTGCGCAGCCAGGTCGCGCCGTCGGCCTCGAACACGTGGCCGCCCTCGCGCAGGCGCTCGACCGCGCGCTCGACCGCGCCCGACTCGTGCAGCGAGTCCTCGTGGAAGTACACGTCGAAGTCGACGCCGAAGTCGTGCAGCGCGGCACGGATCTCGTCGAACATGCGCTCGACGCCGCGCGCCCGGAAGACCTCCTGGGCCTCGGCGTCGGGCAGCGTGCGCGGGTCCGGGTCGCCCGCCGCGATCGCGTCGGCGATCACGGCCTCCGCGATGTCCGAGATGTACTGGCCGCCGTAGCCGTCCTCGGGAGCGGGCTCACCCTTGGCGCGCGCGAGCAGCGAGCGCGCGAAGCGGTCGATCTGCGCGCCGTGGTCGTTGAAGTAGTACTCGCGCTCGACCACTGCCCCCGAGGCCTGCAGCACGCGCGCCAGCGAGTCGCCGACCGCGGCCCAGCGCACGCCACCGATGTGGATGGGGCCCGTGGGGTTCGCCGAGACGAACTCGAGGTTGATGCGCGTGCCGGCCTCGGAGTCGTTGTTCCCGTAGGTCGCGCCCTGGGCGAGGATCGTGCGGGCGAGCTCGCCCGCGGCGGCCGCGTCGAGCGTGATGTTCAGGAAGCCCGGGCCTGCGATGTCCACGGACTTGATGCCCGGGTGCGCGGCGAGGCGCTGCGCGAGGTCCTCGGCCAGGACGCGCGGGGCGACGCCGGCCTTCTTCGCGAGCTGCAGCGCGACGTTCGTGGCCCAGTCGCCGTGCTCGCGCTGGCGGGGTCGCTCGACGTGGACCGACGCGGGGACCGCGTCGGCGGGCAGGGCGAGGGTGCCGTCGGCGACGGCGGAGGCCAGGGCAGCGCTCAGCGCTTCGGAGAGCTCGTTGGGGGTCACCCGACGATTCTAGCGAGGGACGCCAGGGCTTTGCGTCGCCGTCCGCGGCGGGCGGTCGGGCGGCCACGGGTGCGTGCTGCGGCGTCGCCGCGCTGCCCCGTCCCACCGGCCCGACGGCGTCGCCCGCCGCGCGTCGTGGGCCTCCCGGGGCGTCACTCCCCCGTGCGCGCCCTGCGTCCCCACGAGTCCTCGATCATCGACGGGCGGCAGCCCGCGACCGCGGCGACGAGGATCACCACGAGCGTGCCGAACAGGAAGACGAACGTGCTGGTCCACGTCCCGCTGCGCCCGTAGAGGATCCCCGCGGTCAGCGGCCCGGCCCCCGCGACGAGGTAGCCGACGCCCTGCACGAACCCGGACAGCGCGACGGCCCCGGCCGAGGTGCGGCTGCGCAGGTTGATGAGCGCGAGGCCCAGCGGGAACGTCGACGCCCCGAGCCCCGCGAGGACGACCCACACCCACGTGGCGGGACCGGCCTGGACCCCCATGAGCCCGGCGTAGCCGACCGCGAGCATCGCGACGAAGAGCACGACCAGCAGGTACGGGTTGCGCATCCGGGCCGCGAGCAGCGGCGTGACGATCGACATGGGCATGCCGACGAACGCGTAGAGCGCGAGCGCGCTCGCCGCGACGGGCTCGGACATGCCCGAGTCGATCAGGACGTGCGGCAGCCACGCGAACATCACGTAGGTGTTGAGCGAGTTGAGCCCGAACATGACCGCGATGCCCCACGCGAGCGGGCTGCGCCAGGCGCGACCCTCGTGGCGGTGGCGCCCGTCGAGGCCCACGGTGTGCTCGGGCGAGTGCTCGAGCACCGACGCGAGCTCGGCCCGGGCGCGCGCCGAGCGCGCGATGACGACGGTCCACGGCACGGCCGCGAGCAGCCCCACGAGCGCCCACCCGCCCAGTGCCGGACGCCAGCCCAGGGAGGACGCCATGCCGACCACGAGGAGGGGCGGGATCGCGGTGCTCAGCGAGAGCGTCACGGTGTAGGCGGCGGTCACGGCCCCGATGCGGTCGGGGAAGTACCTCTTGACGAGCGGCGGGAGCAGCACGTTGCCCATGCCCATGCCCGCGAGCGCCACCGCGGTCCACACGAGGAAGCCGGGGGCCGACGTCGAGACGGAGCGCAGGATCTCGCCGACCGCGCTGATCAGGAGCGCTGCGACGAGCGTGGGCTCGAGCCCGAACCGGCGGGAGAGAGCGGGCACGAGCGAGCCGAAGACGGCGAACGCGATCACGGGGACCGTGCCGAGCAGCCCCGCGAGCTGGTCGCTCAGGTCGATGTCGACCCGGACGACGTCGAGGATCGGGGAGACCGCGGCGACGGCGATCCGCAGGTTGAACGCGGCGAGGACGATCCCGGCGAGGACGACGAACCGACCTCTCCACGGCCGGAGGGTGCTGTCGGGGGTCGAGCTCGAGTCCTGGCGATCCACTCAAGGAGGGTACGCACCGGTCGCCCCGGGCATCCGTCCTGAGGGGGCTCCTGGGGAGGTGAGTCCGGTCACCCCACCCTGACGGGCGGGCAGAACCTGCAGATCCGGGCAGGTGGGAGCACGAACCCGCCGGAGGCTGGTAGTCTCGTGCACCGTGCCGGATGCTCGTCAGAGCGAACGCATGTTGCCCTCGTAGCTCAGTGGATAGAGCGTCTGCCTCCGGAGCAGAAGGTCGTAGGTTCGAGTCCTATCGAGGGCACCGCAGACCAAGCCCCTGGACCCTCGGGTCCGGGGGCTTCGTCGTGCCCGGGACCACCCAGCCCACCACCCGGGTGGTCCCTGCCCCGCCGGCACCCGTGTAACGTCCGCACTACTGGGCCACCGTGGTCTCGTTGACGGGACAAGCGTGACAACAGCATCGAACGACTCCATCCTGGGCCTCCTCGGAGCGTCACGGAAGCCCGACGAGCGCAGGCTCCCCCTCCACCCGGACCACCTCGAACGGATCGCGCCCGAGCTGCGGGCCCGGATCGTCGTCGAGCGCGGCTACGGCGAGCGCTTCGGGGTGAGCGACGAGCAGATCGCGCCCTGGGTGCGAGCGCTGGGCACGCGCGCCGAGGTCGTCGAGGCCGCCGACGTGGTCCTGCTGCCCAAGCCGCAGCTCGAGGACCTGGAGGACCTGCGACCCGGCCAGACCCTGTGGGGCTGGCCGCACTGCGTCCAGGACCGTGAGCTGACGCAGCTCGCGATCGACAAGAGGCTCACGCTCGTCGCGTTCGAGGCCATGCACCACTGGGCGGCCGACGGCGGGTTCGGCCTGCACGTCTTCCACAAGAACAACGAGATGGCCGGCTACTGCTCGGTGCTGCACGCGCTCGAGCTGTGCGGCTCGACGGGCGACTACGGCCGGCGCCTGACCGCGGTCGTGATCGGGTTCGGCGCCACGGCGCGCGGGGCCGTCACGGCGCTCAACGCGCACGGCATCCACGACGTCCGCGTGCTGACCAACCGCCGGGTCGCCGCGGTCGCCGCGCCCATCCACTCGGCGCAGATCGTCCAGTTCGACCACGACGACGAGCCGTACCTGAGCGAGGTCATCACCGACGAGGGCCGCCTCCCGCTCGCGCCGTTCCTCGCCGAGAGCGACATCGTCGTCAACTGCACGCTCCAGGACCCCAACGCGCCCCTGCTGTACCTGCGCACCGAGGACCTGGGCGCCTTCCGGCCCGGCAGCCTGATCGTCGACGTCTCGTGCGACGACGGCATGGCGTTCGACTGGGCGCGCTCCACGACGTTCGCCGAGCCGCTGGTCACCGTCGGCGAGAGCATCAACTACTACGCGGTGGACCACAGCCCGTCCTACCTGTGGAACTCGGCGACCTGGGAGATCAGCTCTGCCGTGCTGCCGTTCCTCCCGGCGGTCATGGCCGGACCCGCGGGCTGGGACGAGAACGAGACGGTCCGCCGCGCGATCGAGATCCGCGACGGGGTCGTGCTCAACCCTGCGGTGCTCGAGTTCCAGCACCGCGAGGCCGCCTACCCGCACCTGCCGGTCGCGGACCCCGCGTGAGCGAGCGCGTACGGTATGTCCCATGACCGACGGCGGTAACGGAGACTTCGAGTTCGAGCGTCGCTTCCTCGTGAAGGACGTCCCGGTCGACCTGCTCGACGCGCCTGCCCTGATCGTGCAGAGCTACTTCCTGGCGCAGGACGGCTACGCGATGCGCCTGCGGGTCCAGGCGAGCGCGACCGACGCGACGCTCGCAGCGGGCACGTCTCCGCTGCACGTCCTGGACGAGCACACGTTCGACTTCTGCGCGCTCACGGTCAAGGGCCCCACGAACGGCGGCACCCGGTACGAGGCCGAGCGCGAGATCGACGTCAACGTCGGGGTCGAGATGATCCGGCGCGGGGGCGGTCGCATCGTCAAGACCCGCTACTCGGCGTGGCTGGGAGCGGACGGCTGGGTCATCGACGTGTTCGGCGGGGCCAACCACCCGCTGGTCATCGCGGAGTGCGAGCGCTCGGGACCGGTCGTGGACCTGCAGATCCCGTCGTTCTGCCTCACCGAGATCACCGACGACCGCCGCTTCTCCAACGACTACCTCTCGCACACCCCGTACTCGGGGTGGGCGGCCTCGTTCGCCGCGGAGCTCGCGGTGTCCGGGCCGCGCTTCCGCCAGGACTTCGGGCACAACGCACGCCTGCCCGGCGAGTAGCCGGGCAGGCCAGGGCGACAGCGGACGGGCCGTGCACGGGGCGAGCGCGGCCCGTGCACGGCCCCTCGCCGCTCAGGGCGCGTCGTCCGCGACCGGTCCGCGGTCGCCGACGGGCGCGGTCCCCAGGCCACGCGCGTAGTAGACCCACGGGAACCAGGTCCCGATCCGCTCCCACCCCTCGGCCTCGAGCCCGAACCTGCTCGCCCCCAGGACGTAGACGCGCTTGTGCTCCCACTGCTGGGTGGTCCGCTCGATGGTGTGGAACGCCGCACCGAACCCGATCGAGCGCCACCCGTGCCGCCCGTAGGCCTCGAGCGCGGCCATCTCGGTCACGGCCGTGACGGGGGCCAGGGTCCGGGTGTCTCCGGGGACGGCCCCGGCGATCAGGTCGCCCACGAGGCCGGGCGCTCCGTCGCCGGGCCCTGTGGGTCGCCCGAACCGCTGCTGGGCCGCCTGTCGCGTGATGCCGAGGGCGGTCCCGACGGCCTCCCAGCTGTGCCCGGCGGAGCGGGCCGACGACACGGCCGTCGCGAGCAGCTCCTCGGTCGCGAGGTGGGCACGGGCCGTGAGGGCCACGAGCTCGAGGTGCGCGGCGGGCTGGGTCGCGATGCGGTCGCCAATCCCGGGGTCCGCGGCCGCCACGGCCTCGGCGAGCAGGTCGTCGAGCGACCGGTGGTCGCGCGGTTCGAGGCTGCCCCAGGCGGGTGCGCCGCTCACCGTGCGCGACTCTCGTCGATGCCCGACGCCGGAGCGCCGGTCTTGCCTACTGCTCGCCTGTTCACCATGTGTCAACCCTGGCTTGACACCGCCGCCCTGTCAAGAGGCAGTTGACACTCCGGCTCGGTGCGGGACCGGCGGGGACACGCCGTCGGGCCGTCCCCCGCGCCTCCCCGGCCACCCGGGCGGAGAATGCAGGGCATGGACGAGGCCGTCGTACTCCTGGTCATCACCGGTGCCCTGGCCGTCACGGCCGTCGCGCGGCACTGGGACCTGCCCGCTCCCCTCCTGCTCGTCGTGGTGGGCCTGGGCGTCTCCCTGATCCCCGTGGTCCCCCACATCGAGCTGGCCCCCGAGGTGCTGCTGGGCATCATCCTCCCGCCGCTGCTCTTCTCGGCGGCCAACGGGAGCTCGTACCAGGACTTCCGCACGTCGCTCAACGCGATCGTGCGCCTGGGCGTCGGGCTCGTGGTCGTCACGGCGCTCGCCGTGGCCTGGGTCGCGACGATCCTGCTCCCCGACCTCCCGTTCGCCGCGGCGCTCGTCCTGGGCGCCGTGGTCGCCCCGCCCGACGCGGTCTCGGCCGCCGCGGTCGGCCGGCGGCTCGGTCTGCCCCGCCGCGTCATGACGCTCCTGGGCGGCGAGAGCCTCATCAACGACGCGACCTCGCTCACGCTCTACAAGGTCGCCCTCGCGGGCGTCGCGACGGGAGCCTGGGTCTGGACCGAGGGCATCGGGGTCTTCGCGCTCGCGGTCGTCGTCGGGGTGGGGATCGGGCTCGTCATGGGCATCGGCATGCACGCCGCCCGGCTCCGGCTCGCCGACCCGCTCCTGACGAGCGTCGCGGGCATCATCCTCCCGTTCGCGGCCTACTGGATCGCCGAGGAGCTCAGCGGCTCGGGCGTGCTCGCGGTCGTGGCTGCGGGCCTCTACCTGGGGCACACCGCGCCGACCGCGGGCTACGAGACCCGTCTCGTCGAGGAGCCGCTGTGGGACAGCCTCGACCTGCTGCTCGAGGCCATCACGTTCGCGCTCATCGGCCTCCAGCTCAAGTTCGTGGTCGAGACGGTCGTGACGTCCGACGAGGGGCTCCGCACGGCCGTCTGGGTGTCCCTCGCCGCCCTCGCGGTCACCATGGCGATCCGTCCCGTGTACGTGTTCGCCACGTCCTGGCTCGACCGCGTGCACCTGCCCGGGTCCAAACGCTCCCGGGCCGACGAGCTCGGCTGGCGCGAGTCGCTCGTGGTGTCGGCGGCAGGGATGCGCGGCGTCGTGACGCTCGCCGCCGCGGCCGCCATCCCCGTGACGCTCGGAGGCGCCGAGTTCCCCGGCCGTGCCACGATCCAGCTCGCGGCCTTCACGGTCGCGATCGGCACCCTCCTGCTCCAGGGCGTGACCCTCCCCTGGGTCATCCGGAGGCTCGGGGTCGGCGGGGAGGACGAGGCCGCGAGCGACGCCGCGGAGGAGGCGCGCGTCCGCCGCCTCATGGCCGAGGCCCAGGCCGAGGCCATCTCGCGCGCCACGAAGGCATGGGCACCCGCGATCGGCGAGGAGAAGGCCGAGGCGACCCGTGCGGCCATGTCCGCCGCGATCCTGGGCCGCGCCCAGGCCGCGGCCCGGCTGCTCTCCCCCGAGTCCGAGGCCGAGGAGCCGGTCGAGCAGGTCCCGGTCCGCGCCCACCCCACGGGCGGTCGCGCCTACCCCGTGGCCCGGCCCGGCGACGGTTCGGAGGACCTGCGCCGGCTCAACGCGCTGCGCGCCGACATGAACAGGGCCCAGCGTCAGGTGCTCGTCGACGAACGGGACGCGGGTCGACTCAACGAGGCCGTGATGCGCAGGATCCTGCGCGAGCTGGACATCGAGGCCGAGGCGCTGGCCGAGTCGTGGGTCAACCGGATCTGACGGCCCGCACGCGGGCGGGCGGGCCCGCGCAGGCACACGGCACGCGCAGCTCAGGCGGGACGGCTCAGGCGGGACGGCTCAGGTGAGGCCGCCGAGCGCGACGACACCCTCGGTGAACTCGAAGTGCCACGGCTCGTACGCTCCGCCGCCGCCGCGCTTGGCCCACGAGGGGTTGGCCCAGCCGTACAGCTCGCCGTTCTTGTTGATCCAGGAGTAGACCTCCCGGTTGCCCGTCTCGGTCGAGCACAGGTCGATCGCCAGGCCCCAGCCGTGGAACGACGTGCCCGGCTTGGCCGCGAAGCCGCCCCGCGTGCCCTTGAGCGAGACCTGGGACGCCAGGGTCCGATAGCTCGACACGAGGCAGATGTCCCGGCCGAACGTCGCGCGGAACGACTCGTTCATGGCGGACAGCGCGACCGCGGCGTCCGGACGCAGCGACTCGCCCGCCTGCCACAGGTCGCACAGCTCGTGCCCCGTGAGCTTGCCGTTGCTGCTCGTGACCTCGATGCTCGGGTCGCAGTTCGGGAGCGGCGCGCGCTCGACCGAACGGCTCGCGGCCTGGGCGCGGCCCTCGATCTTGGGCGCCGACGCCACGTACTCGGACGTGGGCTCGGCCGCGACCGGAGCGCTCACCAGGTCCAGCGCCGTGGGCCCGACGGGCTTGCCGTCCGGGGCGTAGGGAGTCAGGGGACCGTCCTGCGCCCCCGCAGAGAGCGGCATGGCGATCGTCGCGACCGCCAGGGTCCCGAGGACGGCCATGCGGGGCGCCCAGCGCTGGTGGGAGGGGACCTCGGCCCGACGACGGCCCTTGTGCCCGGTCTCCGCCTCGCGTCGGGCGCGGCGTGACTCGGAGGTCGAGGACGACGACTCCACCAAGCCTCCACTCCGAGCGACCGTCCGGTCGCCCGCAGGCGACCCCTGACGACCAGGGCCGACGAGCGCGTGGACCGCGCTCTGCCTCGCAGACCGGACGACCCTCCCGTCGCGGGAGGAACCGTACGAGCGAAGCAACGAAACAATAACGGGGGGTGACAGCGAAACCAAGTCCCCAGTTCAGGGCCTCGTACGGCGCCGCTCAGTGCACGCGGCGCTGCATCGCGTCCCGCACCTCGCCCACGAGCTCCTCGAGGATGTCCTCGAGGAAGACCACCCCCACGGCTCCCTGCGCACCCGCGGTCGTGCCGTCGTCGGGCACCGCGCCCGTGGAACCCTGGACCGGGACCGTGTCCACGCGGGCCAGGTGCGCCCCCGACTGCTGCATGGCGCGCAGCGCGTCCTCGATCTCGTCGCCCGGC
This sequence comes from Oerskovia sp. NPDC060287, assembly GCF_042726775.1. Lineage (NCBI taxonomy): Bacteria > Bacillati > Actinomycetota > Actinomycetes > Micrococcales > Cellulomonadaceae > Oerskovia > Oerskovia sp. NPDC060287. Next base: position 8,615 of record NZ_JBHXBO010000013.1, on the reverse strand, counting down.
TCGGCCGTCGCGAGCGCACGCACGCGCCAGGACGGGACCGGCCGGAACCGGTCCTCGCCGCTCGCGTAGAGCACGTCCTTGAGGTGCAGGTACCCGACCAGCTCGCCCCGTGCGTCGGCCACGGGGAACCGGCTGAAACCGGTCTTCGCGACCAGGCGCTCGATCTCGTCGGGCGTGCAGCCCTCGACCACGGTCACGAGCCGGTCGACCGGGACCATGACCTCCGCGGCCGTGCGCTCCGAGAACTCGATGGCGCCCGAGAGCAGCCCCTGCTCGTCGCGCAGCAGGCCCTCGGCCTGCGAGTGCTCGACGATCGACTGGACCTCCTCGGCCGTGAAGACCGACGCGACCTCGTCCTTGGGCTCGACCCCGGCCCAGCGGACCACGTGGTTCGCGAGCCAGTTGAGCGCGACGATGATGGGCTTGAGGACACGCCCCAGGACCACGAGCGGCGGGCCGAACCACATGACGGCCTTCTCCGGCCCGGCGACCGCGAGGTTCTTGGGGACCATCTCGCCCAGGACCACGTGCAGGTAGACGACGATCGCGAGCGCGACCACGAACGCGATCGGGTGGACGAACGCCTGGCTCACGCCGAGCGCGTGCAGCGGCACCTCGAGAAGGTGCGCGACCGCGGGCTCCGCGACCACACCCAGGCCCACGGAGCAGACCGTGACGCCTAGCTGGGCGCACGCGAGCATGAGCGAGACGTGCTCCATGGCCCACAGGACCGTCTGGGCACGCCGGTTGCCCTGCGCGGCGAGCGGCTCGATCGAGCTGCGACGGGCCGAGAGGATGGCGAACTCCGCGCCCACGAAGAACGCGTTGGCCGCCAGGAGGACGACGGCGAGGATCAGTGCTGCGGTCGTGCTCATCGTGCACCTCCGGCAGGTTCGGAGCCCTGCTCACCCGAGCGCGGGCGCGCGCCCGGCGGTCGCTCGGGAGCAGGCCAGCGGGTCGTGCTCGGCCGCTCGCTCCCGGGCCCCTGCGCGGTCACGTCGTCGGAGTCGCCGTCGGGCGACTCGAGCCGGACCCGCAGACGCTCGACGCGTCGCCCCTCCATGGCCTCGACCCGCAGCACCACGCCGCCCGCGCGGACCTCGTCGCCGGCCACGGGCACCCGCCCGAGGTCGGCCATGACGAGGCCGCCGAGCGTCTCGTAGGCACCGTCCTCGGGGACCTCGAGCCCCGTCGACTCGACGAGCTCGTCGGGCCGCAGGACACCGGGCACGATCCACGAGCCGTCCGCGCTGCGCGCCACCCCCGCCCGCCGCGGGTCGTGCTCGTCCGCGACGTCGCCGACCAGCTCCTCGACGACGTCCTCGAGCGTCACCACGCCCGAGGTGCCGCCGTACTCGTCGACGACCACGGCCATCTGCAGGCCGAAGCCGCGCAGCTCGACCAGCAGCGGGCCCAGCGCGACGGTCTCCGGGACGCGCGGCGCGTCGACCATGAGCGCGGCCGCGGGGACCTCGGAGCGACGCTCGTGCGGCACGCCGATCGCGCGGCGCAGGTGCACCAGCCCGACGACGTCGTCGCGGTCCTCCCCGATCACCGGGAAGCGCGAGTGCCCCGAGGTGCGGGCCAGGGCCACGACGTCCTCGGCCGTGTCCTCGCGGCGCAGCACGACCATGCGCATGCGGTCCGTCATGACGTCGACGGCACTGAGCTCGTCGAGCTCGATCGAGTTGGTCAGGAGCGTGGCGACCGACGTGTTCAGGGTGCCCTCCTGGGCGGAGCGCTTGACGAGCGCAGCGAGCTCGGAGGCCGACCGGGCGCCCGACAGCTCCTCGCGCGGCTCGACCCCCAGACGACGCAGGATCGCGTTGGCCGACCCGTTGAGCACCGAGATGACGGGCCGGAAGAGCTTGGTGAACTGGCGCTGGACCGGGACGACCTGCCGCGCGGTCTGGTACGGGAGCGAGAGCGCGAAGTTCTTGGGGATGAGCTCGCCGAACAGCATCGAGAAGAGGTTGACGACCACCAGCGCGAGGACCACGGCGAGGACCGTGGCAGCGCCGGCGCCGAGCGCAGTGCTCCCCAGCGCGTCGCCGATCAGGTTCGCCAGCGCGGGCTGCGCCGTGTAGCCGAGCAGGATCGTGGTGATGGTGATGCCGACCTGTGCCGAGGACAGCTCGGTCGACAGGTGCTTGAGGCCGGCCCGGACGCTGCGGTCGCGCCGGCTGCTGCGCGCCTCGGCGGCCGTGGCCCCCTCGCTGTCCCCTTCCCCGTCACCGCTCTTGGACAGCACGGCGGGGTCCAGGGTGACGAGGGCGAACTCGCTCGCCACGAAGACGGCGGTCCCTGCGGTCAGGAGCACCCCCAGCGCGACCATCAACCAGTCGCCTACCACGGGGTGCTCCACAGATATCGGGGTTTGCTCTTCATCGTGGCAACGATGTTATCCGCCGTCGGGCCGCCGTCCATCCGGAAAGCGCACCCGGTACCGGCCCTCGAGACGGGGACGGGCGCCCGACATCCCCCGGTCTCGCCGCGACCTCCGACCATCACCGGCCGGTTTGTGCCACGCTGGTGCCATGACAGCCAGCGCATTCCCCACCGGCAGCGGCGCGACGAGCGGGGCCGGACCTGCGGGTACGCCCGCGCAGCAGGCCGCGAACATCCTCGTCGTCGAGGACGAGCCGGCGATCGCCACCGCGATCGCCCAGCGGCTGAGCGCCGAGGGCTGGCGCGTCGAGGTGGCGCGCGACGGTCTCTCGGGGGTCGAGGCGGCGACCCGCCTGCGCCCGGACGTGATCGTGCTCGACGTCATGCTCCCGGGCATCGACGGGCTCGAGGTCACGCGCCGCATCCAGGCCGAGCAGCCCGTGCCGATCCTCATGCTCACCGCACGCGACGACGAGACCGACATGCTGATCGGGCTCGGCGTGGGGGCCGACGACTACATGACCAAGCCCTTCTCGATGCGCGAGCTGGTCGCCCGGGTCAAGGCGCTCCTGCGGCGCGTGGACCGCGCGGCCCAGGCCGCCACGTCGACCCCCACGGACCCGCCCATGGTCGTGGGCGACGTCGTGATCGACCGCGCCCAGCGGCGCGTGCACCGGGCTGGCGAGGAGGTCCACCTGACCCCCACCGAGTTCGAGCTGCTCGTCATGCTCGCCAGCTCCCCCAAGACCGTCCTGACGCGCGAGCGCCTCCTCGCCGAGGTCTGGGACTGGGCCGACGCGAGCGGGACCCGCACGGTCGACTCCCACATCAAGGCCCTGCGCCGCAAGCTCGGCCCGGACCTGATCCGAACGGTCCACGGCGTCGGCTACGCGTTCGAGCCCCCGGTCGCGTGACCTCCGGACCCCGGACCCTGCGCCCCCACCTCCCGGACGTCCGGCCCCTCGACTCGTTCCGGTCGCTGAAGATCAAGCTCGGCGTCCTCGTCTTCGCGACCGTCACGCTGGCCGTCCTCATCACGTGGCTGGGCCAGCAGAACAAGCTCGGCCCCACGCGGACGTTCCCGCTCGCGATCGTGCTGTCGCTCCTGCTCACCCAGATCCTGGCGCGCGGCATGACCTCGCCCCTGCGGGAGATGACGGCCGCGGCACGCTCGATGGCCGACGGCGACTACACGCGCCGCGTGCGGGCCACGAGCCGCGACGAGGTGGGCCAGCTCGCGGTCGCGTTCAACATCATGGCCGAGGACCTCGCCTCGTCCGACCAGATGCGGCGCGAGCTCATCGCCAACGTGTCGCACGAGCTGCGGACCCCCATCGCGGCACTCCAGGCCCAGCTCGAGAACGTGGTCGACGGCGTGAGCGAGGCGAACCCCGCGACCATGGAGATGGCTCTCGCGCAGACCGAGCGCCTGACCCGGCTCGTGACCTACCTGCTCGACCTGTCCCGGATCGAGGCCGGAGCCGCGGCGCTCAACATCCAGGACGTCCCGCTCGGCGACTTCCTCGAGGAGAACGCCGACGCGGTCTCCATGGTCGAGGCCGGCAAGCACCTCCAGTACGTGATCGACGTGACGCCCGAGGACCTGACGCTCCCGGCCGACCCCGAGCGGCTGCGCCAGATCGTCACGAACCTCCTCCAGAACGCGATCCGCCACTCCCCGCAGAACGGCGAGATCCGGCTCGAGGCCTACCCCGTGGACGACGACGTCGTCATCGAGGTCATCGACCAGGGGCCCGGCATCGCGAAGAAGGACCGCGAGCGGATCTTCGAGCGGTTCGCGCGCGGCAACGCCCCCTCGCACGGTCACACGTCGACGGGCGGGACCGGGATCGGCCTCGCGATCGTCCGCTGGGCCGTGGACCTGCACGGCGGCCGGATCGAGGTCGCCGACTCGCAGCAGGGGGCGACCATGCGCCTGACGTTCCCTGCCACCTCCCACCCGCACACGACGGGCCTCCCAGACGACCTGCCCGAGATCCTGGGCACCGCGCTGGGCGAGCCCCGCACCCCTGGACGCGACGCCGACGACGACCACGGGCCCGTCGCCGGCAAGTGAGACCTTCGTCACACTGGTCGCGATACATACCCGGCGATGGCCTAACCGGCCTCGTCTTTGGCCGGTGAACAGGTCGTCGTTGCCCCCCGTTTGCCTCAGGTAGACATCCGGTGAAGAACGACCGGACGCCTTGCGCCGACTGGGGTCCAGGGGCGCCCAACACCACTCCCGAGGGCCTAGGCTTGACGGGTCCGGTGCCGACTAGGTACCCGGTATCCAATGACGATCAGTGGTGAAAGTGGGCGATCCTCGCGTGTCCCCGAAGGCTGAGTCAGAGTCGATCAGCGCAGCTAGTTCTGTGTTCGGCGCCAACGAATGGCTTGTCGACGAGCTGTACGAGCAATACCTCCAGGACAAGAACGCGGTCGACCCCGCGTGGTGGGACTTCTTCGCGGACTACCGTCCTGGGGAGAAGTCGCCCGAGGCGAACGGGAGCCCCGCTCCCGTGAACGGTGCGCCGGCTCCCGCCGCCGACGGCCCGGCTCCCGCCGTCCAGATCCCCGCGAAGGCCCCGGCAGCGCCGCCGGTCGCCGCAGCGATCCCGACCCCCGCGACCGACGGCTCCGCCGCCGGTGAGTCGGCACAGCGACGCAGGTCGCCCGTCGTCCCCGCGGACCCGACCGTCAACGCGGCGATCGCCGCGATCAAGGCCACGCGCCCGGTCGCCACGGCACAGCCTGCGACCGCACCGTACGCAGCGGTCGCCACCGCGCCGTCCCGCTCCGACTCGCCGGAGACCGGCGACGACGTGCAGAAGCTGCGCGGCCCGGCCGCCCGCGTCGTGGTCAACATGGAAGCCAGCCTCGAGGTCCCCACGGCGACCTCGGTGCGCGCCGTGCCGGCCAAGCTCATGGTCGACAACCGCATCGTCATCAACAACCACCTCGCCCGCGGGCGCGGCGGCAAGATCTCGTTCACGCACCTGATCGGCTTCGCGCTCGTCGAGGCGCTGACCGAGATGCCCGCGATGAACGCGAGCTACACGCAGATCGACGGCAAGCCGGCGGTCAAGAACCCCGCGCACGTCAACTTCGGTCTCGCGATCGACCTCGCCAAGCCGGACGGCACCCGCCAGCTCCTCGTGCCGAGCGTCAAGAGCGCCGAGCAGATGGACTTCACGCAGTTCTGGGCCGCCTACGAGGACCTCGTGCGCCGGGCCCGCGGCAACAAGCTCACGGTCGACGACTTCGCGGGCACCACGATCTCGCTGACCAACCCGGGCGGGATCGGGACCGTGCACTCGGTCCCCCGCCTCATGCAGGGTCAGGGCACCATCATCGGCGTCGGCGCCATGGACTACCCCGCGGAGTTCGCGGGCGCCTCGGTCGAGCAGCTCGCCCGCCTGGGCGTCTCGAAGGTCCTGACGATCACCTCGACCTACGACCACCGCATCATCCAGGGCGCGCAGTCCGGTGAGTTCCTGCGCATCCTCGGGACCAAGCTGATCGGTGAGGACGGGTTCTACGACCGCGTCTTCGCCGCCCTGCGGATCCCCTACGAGCCGGTCCGCTGGACCCGCGACAACACGACGGACGCCGAGATCGAGGCGGCCAAGCCCGCCAAGATCGCCGAGCTCATCCACTCGTTCCGCTCGCGCGGCCACCTCATGGCCGACACCGACCCGCTCGCCTACCGTCAGCGCAAGCACCCCGACCTGGACGTGCAGACGCACGACCTCACGTTGTGGGACCTGGACCGCACCTTCCCGACCGGCGGGTTCGGCGGCAAGACGAAGTCCACGCTGCGCGACATCCTCGGCCTGCTGCGCGACTCCTACTGCCGATCGATCGGCATCGAGTACATGCACCTGGCCGACCGCGCCCAGCGCCGTTGGCTCCAGGAGCGCCTCGAGTCGGGCTACGCCCGCACGCCCCGCGAGGACCAGCTGCGCATCCTGCGCCGCCTGAACTCGGCAGAGGCGTTCGAGACGTTCCTGCAGACCAAGTTCGTCGGCCAGAAGCGCTTCTCGCTCGAGGGCGGCGAGTCCGTCATCCCGCTGCTCGACGCCGTCCTGTCCAAGGCTGCCGACGGCGGCCTGGACGAGGTCTGCATCGGCATGGCCCACCGCGGTCGCCTCAACGTCCTGGCGAACATCGCCGGCAAGAGCTACGCGCAGATCTTCGCGGAGTTCGAGGGCAACCAGGACCCCAAGAGCGTCCAGGGCTCGGGTGACGTCAAGTACCACCTCGGCACCGAGGGCACGTTCTCGGCCGAGTCGGGTGCGCAGACGCGCGTCTACCTCGCGGCGAACCCCTCGCACCTCGAGGCGGTCGACCCGGTGCTCGAGGGCATCGTGCGCGCCAAGCAGGACCGCATCGACCTGGGTGGCGACGGCTTCTCCGTGCTGCCGATCCTCATCCACGGCGACGCGGCCTTCGCGGGCCAGGGCGTGGTCCCCGAGGTCCTGAACCTCGCGCAGCTGCGCGGCTACCGCACCGGTGGCACCATCCACGTGATCATCAACAACCAGGTCGGCTTCACCACGGGCCCGTCCTCGTCGCGCTCCACGCTGTACTCGACGGACGTCGCCAAGGGCTACCAGGTCCCGATCTTCCACGTGAACGGTGACGACCCCGAGGCCTGCGTGCGCGTCGCGGAGCTCGCCTTCGCGTTCCGCGAGCAGTTCGACCGCGACGTGATCATCGACATGATCTGCTACCGCCGCCGCGGTCACAACGAGGGCGACGACCCCTCGATGACGCAGCCGCTCATGTACAACCTCATCGAGGCCAAGCGCTCGGTCCGCAAGCTCTACACCGAGAACCTGGTCGCTCGCGGCGACATCACGCTCGAAGAGGCGGAGCACGTCCTCCAGGACTACCAGGCCCAGCTCGAGCGCGTGTTCACCGAGACCAAGGAGGGCGGCTTCACCCCGTCGCCGTCCTCGGAGCCCGTCGCGGGCCTCGAGCGTCCCGAGTCCCAGCGCGAGGACGCCGGCACCATGGTCGGTTGGAAGACCGCGATCGACCAATCGGTCATCGAGCGTGTCGGCCAGGTCCACGTGGCGCCGCCCGAGGGCTTCACGGTCCACCCCAAGCTCGCGCAGCTGCTCGAGAAGCGCCACCAGATGTCCGCGAACGGCGGCATCGACTGGGGCTACGGCGAGCTGCTCGCGTTCGGCTCGCTCCTGGTCGAGGGCACCCCGGTGCGCCTGGCCGGGCAGGACTCGCGTCGTGGCACGTTCGTGCAGCGTCACGCGGTGCTGCACGACCGCGAGACCGGCGCCGAGTGGACCCCGCTGCTGTACCTGTCGGCGGACCAGGCGAAGTTCTGGGTCTACGACTCCTCGCTCAGCGAGTACGCGGCCCTCGGTTTCGAGTACGGCTACTCGGTCGAGCGTCCCGACGCCCTGGTGCTGTGGGAGGCCCAGTTCGGCGACTTCGTCAACGGCGCCCAGACCGTCATCGACGAGTTCATCTCCTCGGCCGAGCAGAAGTGGGGCCAGAACTCCTCGGTCGTCATGCTCCTGCCGCACGGCTACGAGGGACAGGGACCGGACCACTCGTCGGCCCGGATCGAGCGTTTCCTCCAGCTGTGCGCCGAGAACAACCTCACGGTCGCCCAGCCCTCCACGCCCGCGTCGTACTTCCACCTGCTGCGTCAGCAGGCGTACGCCCGCCCGCGCCGCCCGCTCGTGGTCTTCACGCCCAAGCAGCTGCTGCGCCTCAAGGCAGCGGCCTCGGCGGTCGAGGACTTCACGACGGGCACGTTCGAGCCCGTCATCGGGGACGCCTCGGTGAACCCGGCGAACGTGGACCGGGTCCTGCTCTGCACGGGTCGCGTCTACTACGACCTGCTCGCCGAGCGGACCAGGCGTGGTGACGACAAGACGGCGATCGTGCGCCTCGAGCAGCTCTACCCGCTCGACGTGGACGGCATCCGCACGGAGCTCTCCACGTACGCGGGGGCCGACGTCGTGTGGGTCCAGGACGAGCCGGAGAACCAGGGCGCGTGGTCGTTCATCCACGTGAACCTGCCGGAGGACCTGCCGCGCGTGCGTGTCGTCTCGCGGCCCGCCTCGGCGTCCACCGCTGCGGGTACCGCGAAGAAGCACCAGGCCCAGCAGGCCGTCCTCCTCGAGCAGGCCTTCGCCCGCTGACCGGACGCTCTCGCTGAGCCGGAACGACGAAGGCCGCCTCCCCCGACGGGG
>NZ_JBHXBO010000012.1:0-38167 GCF_042726775.1 Oerskovia sp. NPDC060287 | reverse complement strand
GCCGCCGGCGCGCGCGTGTGTTTTGGGGGGGGCGGGGCCCCCGCCCCCCCCCCCGGGGGGGGGGGGGCTTCCCCTCCCCGCCCCGGGCCGGCCCGCGCACGTGTCCGGCCCTTCGTCGCGTCCGGGGTCAGGCGGTGGCAGGGACCTCGACGGCGTCGACGCCGAGCTCGGTGAGCAGGGTCAGGACGCGGGTGCGGATCTCGTCGCGGATGGGGCGCACGGACTCGATGCCCTGCCCGGCGGGGTCCTCGAGCTGCCAGTCCTCGTAGCGCTTGCCGGGGAAGACGGGGCACACGTCGCCGCAGCCCATGGTGATCACGACGTCGGAGGCCTGGACGGCCTCGGTGGTCAGGACCTTGGGGGTCTCGGTGCGGATGTCGATCCCGGCTTCGAGCATGGCCTCGACCGCGACCGGGTTGATCTGGTCGGCGGGCATGGACCCGGCGGAGCGGACCTCGACGGCGCCACCGGACAGGGCGCGCAGGAACCCGGCGGCCATCTGGGAGCGGCCCGCGTTGTGGACGCAGACGAACAGGGCGGACGGCTTCTCGGTGGGGGCGTGCTGGGCGTTCATGAGGTCTCTCCAGGCTGGTGCGTGCGGGTCAGGTGGGCAGGGTGAGGTCGGGCAAGAGGTCGGCGAGCAGGGCACGGACCCGGGTGTCGAGCTCGTCGCGGATCGCGGCGACACCCGCGGGGGAGGCCAGGGCGGGGTCTCCGACGAGCCAGTCCTCGTAGTGCTTGCCGGGAAGGACCGGGCACACGTCGCCGCAGCCCATGGTGATCACGACGTCGGCCGCGCGGACGGCGTCGTCGGTCAACGGCTTGGGGAACGCGTCCTGGGCGGTGCCCAGGTCGTCGAGGGCTTCGCGGACCCCGGCGTGGATCTCGGCAGCGGGGGTGGAGCCTGCCGAGCGGACCGTGACACGGTCGCCCGCGTAGCGGCGTACCAGTGCCGCGGCGAGCTGGGAGCGGCCGGCGTTCGCGACGCACACGAACAGCACCTGGGGGCCGCTCGTCGGGTCGCGGGTGATGTCGGTCAGGCGTTGGCGGGCGAAGCGTTCGGTGAGGGTGACCAGGTGGGCGGAGACCTTCGCCGAGCGTGCCAGGTCGGTGTAGGACTCGCGCACGACCCGCTGGACGACGTCGAAGCGCACGCCGGGGAACGTGGTCGCGAGCTCGGTGGCCAGGTGGTCCAGGGCCGGGTCGACGTCCTCGAGCCCGCGCAGCACCTCCTGGGTGACCGATGCCTCGAGGGCTGCCGGGGCGAAGGAGTCCAGCAGGGTGGTCACGGCCGCCTTGTAGCCGGGGGTGATGCGGTACCAGACCCAGGTGCCGCGCCGCTCGGAGGCGAGGACCCCGACGTCGCGCAGCACCTTGAGGTGGTGCGAGACGGTCGGCTGGGACACGTCGGTCAGGGCGGCCAGGTCGCACACGCAGGCCTCGCCGGCCGGGGCGGTGGCGATGAAGGACAGCATGCGCAGCCGCAGCGGTTCGGCCAGGGCCTTGAGCGCGGTCGCGACGACGGTGGCGATGCCGGCGCCGATGGCGTGGGACTCGATCTGCGGTCCGCAGTCCGCGTCGCGCACCGTCAGAGGCGGGGGAGTGGTGGTCATGGGGTCACCTTCCCGGGTTCGGCCACCTGGGTGGCGTAGGGGTCGACGGCGAACCAGCGACGGGCGATCCACAAGGAGACGTAGACCAGGCCCACCAGGACCGGGACCTCGATGAGCGGCCCGACGACACCGGCCAAGGCCTGGCCCGAGGCTGCGCCGAACGTCGCGATGGCCACGGCGATCGCGAGCTCGAAGTTGTTGCCGGCCGCGGTGAAGGCCAGGGTCGTGGACTTGGCGTACCCCAGGCCCAGAGTCTTCCCGGTGACGATGCCCACGCCCCACATCACGGCGAAGTACACCAGCAGCGGCAGAGCGATGCGGGCCACGTCGAGCGGGTCGGAGGTCACGGCCTCGCCCTGCAGCGCGAAGAGCAGCACGATCGTGAACAGCAGCCCGTACAGGGCCCAGGGGCCGATCACGGGCAGGAACTTGTCCTCGTACCAGGTCCGGCCCTTGGTGCGTTCCCCGACCAGGCGCGAGGCGAACCCGGCCACGAGCGGGATCCCGAGGAAGACCAGGACGTTGAGCGCGATCTGTCCCATGGAGATGTCGAGGCCGGCGGTGTCCAGGCCGAGCCATCCGGGCAGGATCGTGAGGTAGAAGTAGCCCAGGAGCGAGAACGCGAGGACCTGGAAGACGGAGTTGATCGCGATCAGGACCGCCGCGGCCTCCCGGTCCCCGCAGGCCAGGTCGTTCCAGATGACGACCATCGCGATGCAGCGGGCCAGGCCCACGATGATCAATCCGGTGCGAAACTCGGGCAGGTCGGGCAGGAAGATCCACGCCAGCGCGAACATCAGCGCCGGCCCCACGAGCCAGTTCAGCACCAAGGAGGAGACCAGGAGCTTCTTGTCCCCGGTGACCGAGGCGACCTTGTCGTAGCGGACCTTGGCCAGGACCGGGTACATCATCACGAGCAGGCCGATCGCGATGGGCACCGAGATCCCCCCGACCTCCATCGAGGCCAGCACGTCCGACAGGGCCGGGACGAACCGGCCCAGCAGCAGTCCGGCGACCATCGCGAGCCCGATCCACACCGGCAGCCACCGGTCGAGCGTCGACAGGCGCCCTGGGCCCTGGGCGATCACGGGGGTGGTGGCTGGTGCCACGGTGCGGCTCACGCCAGGGCCTCCTCGATCTCGGCGACCAGCACCCACGGAGGGCGCCTGCCCACGATCGACGTCATGGCTCGCCCCAGGAGGTGGCGGTCACGGTCGGGCATGAGAGGGCAGGGTCGGCCAGGACGGTGCATCGACATGCGTCTATGTTGACACATTTCGATATAGGGAGACAAGGCGACATCGCTCTGCCGACGTCGGACCTGAGCCGAGTTGCGGAAGGCAGCGGACCGTGGAGCATGGGGTGGGCGCTCCACCTGGACGCCGGTGATCGAGGGAGGGCGTGGGGCATGGCGACGGAGCTGACGGACCGGGCTGGGTTAGCCAAGGACGCGTACGTGTACGGGTATCCGTTGGTCTTCAACGTCGATCAGGTGCGGCGCTACGTGAACGAGGGGGTCGGTGCGAACCCGGCGGCGGCGTTCAACACGTTCTCGCACGCACGGCACCTCGCGGGCCCCGCAGACACGTTCGTGACGATCAACAACGACACCCTGTACTCGATGGCACAGCTGGACCTGTCCGTCGGTCCGCTCGTGCTGGACGTGCCGGCGACCGGGGAGCGCTATTACGTGCTCCAGTTCGTCGACGCCTGGACGAACAACATCGCGTACGTCGGGACGCGGGCCACCGGCAACGAGGCGGGCCGGTTCGTCGTCGTCCCGCCCGGCTGGTCGGGCGACCTGCCCGCTGACGCCCTCGTGGTGCAGGCGTCGACCCGGATCGTGAGCATCGTCGGGCGGATCGCGTGCGCAGGACCGGACGACGTCGGCGCGGCGAACTCCGTCCAGGACCAGTTCCTGCTCCGGCCTCTCGACCTCACCGCGAAGCCTGCCGGCCTGCCCGACAGGGCGGCGTCCGGGGAGGAGGGCCTTGACTTCTTCGAGGACCTGCGGCGGCTGTCCCAGGAGCTTCCGCCCTCACCGGCCGACGTCGGGTACGCGACACGGTTCGCCCCGCTCGGGCTCGCCGGGACCGCAGCGATCCAGGACCCCGACGGCGAGCTCGCCGAGCAGTATCTGGCCGGGCGAGACCTGGTGGAGCACGCCTCGCACCACGGTTCCGCGCCCGTCAACAACGGGTGGACCGTCGGACTGCACATGTTCGACTACAACGTCGCCGCGCTCGGGCTGGGCACGATCGACGCGCCCGGGTGGAAGATCGCCGACCCGGCCGAGAGATTCCTCGATCGAGCCGTGGCGGCGCGCCTGGGCCTGTGGGGCAACCACGCCTATGAGGCCGTGTACGCCCAAGCCTTCACCGACGTCGACGGCGCACCTCTGCGCGGCGAGTCGACCTACGAGGTGCACTTCGACACCGAGCCGCCCGTCGGGGCGTTCTGGTCGATCACCCTCTACGACGTCCCCCGGTACTTCCTGGTCGACAACCCGATCGACCGGTACTCGATCGGCGACCGCACGCCTGGCACGCGGCGCGCCGGCGACGGCACCTTGACCGTGACCATCTCCCGTGCCGAACCCACGGACCCGCTCGCTCGCGCGAACTGGCTCCCAGCCCCCGACGCGGCGTTCCGCCTGGTCCTGCGCCTCTACATCCCAGGGCAAGCCGTCCTCGACGGCACCTACGGCTTCCCGCCCATCACCCAGGTCTGACCGCGCGCGTGCTGGCTCTCTGACGCCGCAGAGACCGCGTCTGCGGACGTCGGAGAGTCGGCCGGTCGGGCCGTCCTCAACGTCCTCGACGATGCCGACGTCCTTCGGCAGCACCGGTCTGCGTGGTGTGATCTCGCGTGCCACGAAGCTCGTGCCGCACGACCTGCCGGCCGTCGTCGAGCACCACGGTCAGCTCGGCACGTCGGCCCGGAGGTAGTGCACGCACGGTGACCTGACCCGCGAGCGCACCCCGGACGTGACCGGCCGCCTCCGCAACGGTCGTGGGGTCGACCAGGGGCCGCCCTCGGTCGTCGAGCAGACGCACGTCGACGCCTCTGGAGCGCGCCTGTGCGCACGCCTCCACCATGTCGGCCGTGGCGAGGCCAGGAGCTCGGAGCCGGTCCCGCAGCCCGGCCTCGATCAGTGTCGCGTCGGCGCGCTGGACGTCGGTGAGGCTTCGCCCGCGCGCGAGAACCTGGAGGGTGGGCCCGACGATCTCTGCGACCTCCTCGAGCCGTTGCCTCCCGGCCTCGACGGCAGCGTTCATGGCGTTCGCCTGCGAGGTCGCCCGTGCTCCGGCGGCCCGGTGCGCCGTGACCGATGCGACGAGCCCGACGAGCATGCGTCGCCACATCGTGCCGACGATGATCGCGGCCGTCGGTTTGAGCAGGAGCTCGAGCACCTCGGGCGCGTCCAGCCGTTGCCCCACGGCCCACGCGGTCAGGACGAGGAGCAAGGCGGAGCCCGCGCCGCACGCGCCGCGGACCCGTCCCCGCACGGCCGCCAGCCCCACCTGGTAGCCCGCCAGGTACACCAGCGCGGTCCAGACCCCCGACGAGTCGGCTGCCAGGGTCAGGACGATCACCGCTGCGAGCGGAGCAAGCAGCGCGAGAGCCGCCCTGCGCGACGAGAGGTGGTCGGGCCCGCGCGACGTCAGTGCGAGCAGGGAGGAGAACAGCGCGAGGAGTGCGACCGCGAGCGCGAGCGGGCCAGGGGAGTCCTCCCGGCCCAGGAGCACGTGCGCCGCCACCGTGCACCACACGTAGGCGAGCGCGAGCCGCGCGCCCCTGGTGCCGAGCCCGGAGGGCACCAGGTCGGGCCACGGCGTACGACCGGTCGACAGGTTTCCGGTGCCCCGCTCGTCCGGGAGCGCCTGCCCGCCGTCGGCGCGGCCGGTCGGGGTGAGGGCTTCGCTCAGGTGGCGGTTCCAGGAGAGCGTCACGCACGTGCCGCGCCCGCGCTCAGAGGTGATGACGGCGTCCCCGCCGGGGACCGCGGTCATGCGGCCGACGATGCTCGTCCTGATGCCGACGGAGTCCGTCCCTGTCCGGTGAGTGTCGAACCCGACGCCGTCGTCGATGACGTCCACGGTCAGCCCGGAAGAGTCCGACACGAGGGTCACGTGGACGCTGACCTTCTCCTGGGTGCCGCTCCCGGCATGGATCAGGCTGTTGCGCAGCGCTTCAGCCATGGCCGACACGACAGCATCCACGACAGGGGGCGGCACCGTGACCGCCTCGCACCGGCTCGTCACCCGGGCCGTGGGGTGGACCTGTGCGACACGGGCCTGGACGAGCGTCACGATCGAGTCGACCTGGCCGACCGGGTCGCCGCCCCCCGCGCCCAGGAACCCCAGCGCGCGTCGCGCCGGGGCGACGAGCGTGGAGCCGACCCCCTCGGCCGCTCGGCCGGCGAACACGAGAGTCGAGAGGATCTCGTCGTGGACGATGCTGACGAAGCGTTGCTGCTCGGCCGCTGCGGCCTCGGCCTCGAGGCGCCCGTGCTCACGCCGCTCCGCATCGCGCTCCGAGCGGGCGAGCTGCTGGAGCTGGCGGCGGAGCGCGACGAAGACGGCGACGAACGCCATGTTGCCCAGGTGGATCGGCGTCTGGAGGACGACGTCCTGAGGCACGGAACCCTGGACCGCCCAGATCGCGACAGGAACGGCCAGGGCGAAGGCCTGGGACAGCACGAGGGCCCACTGCCAGCGCACGAGCAGGACGAGGAGCGAGACCGCCACCGGCTCGAGCTCCCACACCCACGGGACGGAGGACGCGCCGGATGTCTCCGCGAGAGGCCATGTCAGTGCGAGGGCGAGGCTCAGTGCAGGGATCGTCGCCCAGAACGCGCGCAGCGCGCGCGCCGGGACCGTTCTGGCGAGCGCGACGAGCACCAGGATCAGCGCCGCCAGGACGACTGCGGCGACGTTCCACCACCCGGCAGCGTCCCCCCACCGCTCGATCGCGGCCGGGACGGTGATCAGGACGAGCGCGGAGCCGCCGAGCGCGATGAGCAGGCCGACACGACGATCGGCGGTGATCGACGAGGGGGGCCCCGCGACCCGAGGTGCTGCGAGGCCGGTCACCGAGGTGGCGCCAGCATCCCGTCCTCGACCGCGCGGCGGTAGAGGTCGACCTTGGTGTGGGCCTGCCGATCGACGGCCGCGTACTTGGTCCGGATCCGTCGGACGTGGTCCAGCACGGTCTCTCGGGTGATCCCGAGCATCCGAGCGACGCGGTCCGCCTTCTCGCCTGAGGCGTACAGCTCGAGCACCTGGCTCTCGCGAGCGGTCAGGCCCGCGTCCTGCACGGCTGCGTCGGCGTCGATCGCCGCTGCCCAGTCGACGCTGGCCACGATCTCTCCTCGCGCCGCGGCCCGGAGCGCGTCGACCAGCGTCGCAGGCGACTCTGACTTGCGGATCATCCCGGCCACCCCGGACCTTGCTGCCTGCCGGACCAAGGCCGGGTCGTCACCGGAGGTGTACGCCACGACGGTCACCCCGAGCCGGCGAAGCCGTTCCAGGTTCTGCGCGGGGGTCGTGCGGTCCGCCAGCCGGAGATCGAGAAGGACGAGGTCCAGGTCCTGCGCGGCGTCGACGAGCTCGCTGACCGTCGCCGCGCGCGCGACCAGGGCGAGGTCGTCGTGCTGATCAAGGATGGCTTCGACTCCCAGCCCGACCGCTGCGTGGTCGTCGACGATCCCGACGCGACGCCGAGGACCTGGATCGGGCGACGGGGCGTGGGGCGTGCGGTTCATCGGTGCCGTCCTCGCAGCCGGGTCGTGGTCGCGTCGATCGTAGCCCCGTGCCCCGTCACGGCCGGACCCGCCGAGCACCTCTTCACCCACCCCCACAACTGGGGGATACCCCGGGATCGAACGCTCGCCCGGGGCTACGTTCCCTAGGAAACCCCTCTCGACCGAACGGAACCTCGATGACCTTCTGGCAGTCCGCCCTCCTCGTCGTGGAGATCTTCTTCTTCATGGCCTACCTCGTGATCCTGTTCCACGTCCTCTCCGACCTCTTCCGTGACCGGGGGCTCGGCGGTGTCGCCAAGGCGGCCTGGATCCTGTTCCTCGTGCTCGTCCCGGTCCTGACGGCCCTCGTCTACGTGATCGCCCGCGGCCGTGGCATGGCACAGCGCCAGAACGCCGCCGCCGACGCCGCGCGCCAGCGCACCGACGACTACATCCGTCAGGTGGCCGCGACGTCTCCGGCCCAGGACGTCGCAGCCGCCAAGGCGCTGCTGGACTCCGGTGCGATCACCTCCGACGAGTTCGACCGCCTCAAGGCAGCGGCCCTGGCCGCGGCATGACGAACCAGGCACCGCAGGCGAGCACGGGACGCTGGACGACCTTCCTGGCCAAGCGCTGGCTGAGCATCGTCCTGGTCGCACTGACCGTGGTCTTCGTCGCGCAGAACCAGCAGGAGGTCTCGTTCAGCCTGCTGTGGGCCACCTTCTTCGCGCCGCTGTGGGTCGTGCTCGCGATCGTCCTGGTCGTCGGGTTGCTCGCCGGCGGCCTGCGCGTCAGGTCCAAGCACAAGGCGGCCGCTCGTGGCCGCCGGTAGCCCGACGGGGTGCGTGGAGCACGGGAATCCGTCCACCGACCAAGGAAGTGTCATGCGCGACCAGAACGAAGCGTCAGATGAGGTCTGGGGTCCCGTCTCGTGCCTCCTCCTCGAAGTGCCACCGGGCGCGAACGTCGGCCCGGGCGTCGTCGAGCTCCTGCACCTGGTCGACTCGCGAGCGGTCCGCCTGCTCGACATCGAGGTCGTCGAGCACACCCGGACCGGCCTGCGAAAGGTCGACGACGCCGACTGGTTCTGGAGGCTTGCGCCACCCGTCATCGAGCTGGTCGGGTCCTCGTCGGACCTGCTCGACGACGAAGACCTCCGGGTCGTCGCGGACCGGCTCGCACTCGGGTCCGTCGGCATCGTCGTGGTCTACGAGTCCTTGGTCATGCGCGACGTCGTCGACAGGTTCGCGAGCCACGGAGTCGAGGCCGTCCACTCCTTCGCCCTCCTGCCCAGCGACCTCGAGCTGGCGCTCGACCAGAGCGAGCCCGTGAGGAGCGGCACATGAGCCTCTTCCGGACAGCGAGCAAGGTCGCGGTCGCGAGCTCGGTCCACGGGCGGGTCCAGCAACGCCAGCGAGCGCGATGGGCCGCCGAGGACCAGGGCGCGAGCGCGGGGGTGGCGGCAGCTCGTCCGGCAGCCGGATCGAACCCGGCCGGCAGCTCGGCGCTGACACCCGTGCTCGACGCCATCCCGGACGTCGAGCGCCGGATCCAGCTCCTCCAGCAGCTCGTCGAGCTCCGCGACGCCGGGGTGCTCACCGATGCCGAGCTGGCGACCCAGAAGGTCCGGGTGCTGGGTTGATCCCGGCGAAGGACCGGCCGCCGCGTGCACAGGTTGCGCGCTGTGGCCGGTCCTTCGCCCGGGCGCGACATCGACCCCGAGCGGGTGGCGCCGATGCCGGGGTGGGTCCGGCTGTGCCGTCCAGCCAGCGCGGGACGAGACGAGGACGTGCGGCTCCGGCCCGACGGGTCTCCCTATTCCCAGGTAGGGACGTTTCCACCGGCATAGCGGGCGCCGAAGCCACCGGTAGGCAGGATCTCGGCGATGCGGCGGAGGTCCTCGGCGGTGAGCGTCAGGTCGGCCGCGGCGATGTTCTCGGCCACGCGCTCCGGGCTCCGTGTGCCGGGGATCGGCACGACGTGGTCGCCCTGTGCGAGCAGCCAGGCGAGTGCCAGCTGGGCGACCGTGGCCTCCTTGGACTCTGCGAGAGCGGTCAGGTGGCGGGTTGCCTCGAGGTTCTTCTCGAAGTTCCCCGGCTGCCAGCGCGGGTCGGTGCGGCGCATGTCGGTCTTGTCGTACTGGTCGGCGGGCTTGGCGGTGCCGGTGAGGAACCCGCGGCCGAGGGGGGAGTAAGGCACGAAGCCGATCCCGAGCTCGGACAGGGTGGGGAACAAGGACTCGACGTCGCGCTCGAACAACGAGTACTCGGTCTGCAGGGCCGAGACCGGCTGCACGGCGTGCGCGCGGCGGATCGTGGTCTCGCCGGCCTCGCTGAGGCCGAAGTACTTCACCACGCCCGCGTCGATGAGCTCCTTGACGGTGCCGGCGACGTCCTCGATCGGGACGGCCGGGTCGACCCGGTGCTGATAGAGGACGTCGATGTGATCGACGCCGAGGTAGCGCAGGCTGTTCTGGACGACCTCACGGATGTGTTCCGGCCGGGAGTCCTGGCCGTGGTCGCGCGTGAACCCGAACTTGGTCGCGATGACGACCTCGTCCCGGAAGCTCTTGACGGCGCGGCCCACGATCTTCTCGTTCTCGCCCCAGCCGTAGAGCTCAGCGGTGTCGAAGAACGTCACACCCAGGTCGTGAGCTCTCTGGATCGTGGCGATGCCTTCCTGCTGGTCGCCGGGGCCGTAGGCGATGGAGATGCCCATCGCCCCGAATCCCAGCGCGGACGTCTCCAGGCCTTGCTGGCCCAGGGTGCGGTTCTGCATGAGGGCGCCTCTCTTCTGCTCGCTCCGACGCTCGTTCGACGACGGGCGGTGCGGCGGCCGGCCGATCGGCCGAACCGAACGGTTCGGTTCCACTCTAGGCCGAGGAGGTCGAGAGTCAAACCGAACGGTTTGGTTGTACTTTGGACGCATGGCCGACCATCACGCACCCAACCTCCCCGCATCGTCCGAGGGTGCCGTCGGCGGGGTTGACGGGACGCGTGAACGAGTGGTGGCTGCGGCCATGGACGAGTTCGCGCGCTACGGGATCGCCGGCGCCCGGGTCGACCGCATCGCCAAGCAGGCCCGCACGAGCAAGGAGCGCGTCTACGCGCACTTCCGAGGCAAGGAAGCGCTCTACGCCCAGACCGCGGCCCGCGAGCTCGGCGTCATCGCCCAGGCCACCCACATCGATGCGCGCGACCTGCCGGGCTATGCCGGGCGGCTGTTCGACTACTTCACCAGCCGCCCCGATCACTACCGGCTGATCAGCTGGGGGCGCCTCGAGCTGACGGCGGGCGACGGGACGAGTCAGGACGCGATCGCCGGCAAGGTCGAGCAGCTCCGTCAGGCGCAGCGCGACGGGGCGCTCGATCCCACCTGGGACCCGTTCGACGTCCTTGCCCTGGTCAACCAGATCGCGACGACATGGTCGGCGCAGCCCGAGATAGCGGCTGCCGCCAGCGAGCACTCGGACGACCGCTCGGTCGCAGCGCGGCGGGCCGCCGTGGTGCGCGCCGTCGAGCGCCTCTTCCCGGCGGCCGCTCCGCGTCCATAGCCCGTGCGGTGGACCTGGTCCGCTCGGGAGGCCGGGTTCGTGGCGCCTTCGCCGCCAGGCTCGACCAGACCGCCGTGCGCTAGGGAGCTCTGCCCAGTCCTTGCACGGCGGCGACCGTCCGCCCGTGCGGCGTTCGAGGTGTGTCCAGACGCGTCCGACGCCGCCCCCGTGCCGCGACCGGGTTGCCCGGTGCGACGCGCGAAAGTCCCCGCCGCCGTCGGGTCCCCGACGCGCTGTCGCGGCCTCCAGTAGTGGTGAGCCGACCGCACCGCGCGGTGTGGTTGCGCTTCCATGATCCACTGGGCGCACGAGAGGGGTGAACGATGAAGTCACGTGTCGCGACGATCCAGGACGTCGCACGGAGCGCGGAGGTCTCGACGACGACGGTGTCGAGGGTCGTCAACCGCAAGGGGTTCGTGAGCGACGGCGCGCGGCTCGCGGTGCTCGAGGCGATCGACGACCTCGGCTACGTGCCGTCGGCCGCTGCACGAGGGCTCGCTTCCCGGCAGAGCGGGATGATCGGGCTGTGCCTGCCCGACACGGGGAAGCCCGACGACCTGGCCGGTCGTGCGCACGACGGCTCCGGGGTGCGCGTGCTCCTGGACCCGCGGCCGGCCGGTGAGATCGGGTGGGGAGGCCTGTACTTCGGTGAGGTGCTGCGCGGAGCCGAGTACGCGGCCTGGGAAGCGGGCCTGGCCCTCACCGTCGCGACGGCGCGCGAGCCCGATCTCGAGGCCCGCGTCCTGGCCATGGCGGGTCGTGTCGACGGGCTCGTCGTGGTGGCCCAGTCCCTCCCGGACGACCTGCTCGATCACGTCGCCCGACGCGTCCCGCTCGTCGTGCTCGCGGGCCCGATGGTCACCGACCGTTACGACCACGTGACGGTCGACAACGCCGCGGGCATGACCCGGCTCGTGGAGCACCTCGTCGTGGACCACGGGATCCGCGACCTCGCCTACGTGGCAGGGCGAGCCGGTACCCCCGACGACGCCGAGCGGTTCCGCGGCTTCCGCGAGGCCTTGGCGGGGCAGGGCATCGACCCGCCTGCCGAGCCGCGGTCGCGCGGAGACTTCTCGCGCCGACGCGCCCGCGAGCTGGCGGCCGAGCTCCTCGACGGCCCCGGGCCGCTCCCGCGGGCACTGGTGTGCTGCAACGACGAGACGGCGCTCGGCCTGCTCGACGTGCTCGTCGCGCAGGGCGTGCGCGTGCCCGAGGACGTCGTGCTCACAGGCTTCGACGGCATCGACGCGGCGAGGACGTCGGTCCCGCCGATCACGACGGTCGAGCAGCCGACCGCAGAGCTCGGGCGGCTCGCCGTCGAGCGGCTGACGACCCGGATCGGTGCGCCGCGCCGTCGTCCCACGGTCACCACGTCGTCCGTGACCGTCCATCTGAGGGCGAGCTGCGGCACGCATCCGCCCGCCCCGTCCGTCGAGAACGAAGGCTGAACCATGGAGAGCGTCACCAAGAACCGGCAGTCGCCCGAGACGCTGCGGACGATGATCGAGCGGGCGTTCGGACCGCAGCAGGTGCCCGACGGCGAGGGCTTCGCCACCGAGCTCACCTACGGGTTCTTCAACGCCCTGTACCGGATCCGACTGGCCGACGGCAAGGAGGTCGTCCTGAAGATCGCGCCTCCGGCCGGTGTCCCGGTCCTGACCCACGAGCACGACATGATGCGCAACGAGATCGCCGCGATGGACCTGGTCCGGCGCGCGTCCGCCGTGCCGGTCCCCGAGGTTCTCCACGCCGACCTGTCACGAGAGGTGTGCGACGCCGACTACTTCTTCATGGAGCACGTCGACGCCACGTGCTTCGGCATCGCCGCCGACGCAGGGCAGCTCCCCGCCCACGTCGTGGACGCCGGGTTCGAGCATCTCGGGTCCTTGAACCGCGACCTGAACGCGATCGTCGGGACGCACTTCGGCCCGGTCCGCGGTCCAGGCTTCGGCACGTGGCGCGAGGCGGCCACGACGATGTTCCGTACCGTCCTGGCCGACGGGGTGCGCGCAGCGGTCGACCTCGGGTGGGATCCGGAGGTCGTGCTCAAGGCGTTCGAGGATCGTGCCGACGTGCTCGACGACGTGACCGGACCGCGCCTCGTCGAGGTCGACCTGTGGGCCAAGAACTCGATGATGCGGGACGGGCGCATCGTGGCGATCATCGACCACGAGCGCGCGATGTTCGGCGACCCTCTCATGGAGGCGGGACTGACCGGCCTCGACCTGCCCGCGTTCCCCGACCCGGAGCCCTTCATGCGAGGGTTCGGCCTCGTCGAGCTCGACCACTCCCAGCGGACCAGGCGCCACCTGTACACGCTGTGGCTCGCCGTGACCATGCTCGTCGAGACGACCTACCGGCAGCAGAGTCCTGAGCAGTACCGCTGGGCGTGCGAACAGCTCGACATCGCCATGGGGCTCCTCGGCCGGACGACGTGACGGCGACCGCACCCTCGCACGCCACACCTGCTCCGGCCGACCTCCTGGGGACCCGGCCCGTCGGGCGCCTCCTGTGGCACACGTGCTCGCAGACCACTCTCTCCGTCGGCGTCTACGGCATCTACGCCCTGACGAACGCCTGGTTCGTCGCGCGCGGCGTCGGCCCGACGGCCATGGCCGCGGTGAACCTCGTGGCCCCGTTGCTGCTCGCCCTGGGCGCCGTCGCCACCACGGTCGGCGTCGGTGCGGCCTCCGTCGTCTCGCGGAGCCTCGGCGCCGGCGACCCGGCGAGCGCGGCACGCGCGGCCGGCAACGCGTTCGTCATGTTCTGGGCCGCGGCCCTCGCCACCACGGCCGTCGGCATCGCCTTCCTCGAGCCGCTGCTGGCCGCGCTGGGGGCGACGGGCCCGACGATCGACGACGCACGGGACTACGCGCTCGTCCTCCTCGCGGGGGCGGTGGTCTCGACGGGCTTCTCGAGCCTGGTCCGCGCCGAGGGGCGCATGCTCTTCTCCACGATGCTCTGGCTCGTGCCGGTCGCCGTCCAGATCGCGCTCGACCCCCTGTTCATCTTCGTGCTCGACCTCGGCGTGCGAGGTGCCGCTCTCGGCACGGTCGGCGGCCAGGCGGTCTCGGCAGCGATGAGCCTGTGGTTCTTCTTCCTCCAGCGCCGGCGTCCCTATCGCATCACCTGGTCCGACCTGCGTCCGCACGGACCGACCCTCGGTGCGATCCTCGGCGTCGGCGCGCCCTCGTTCCTCGCGGGTCTCGGCACGACGCTGCTCGTCGTGCTCGTCAACCTCTCGCTGGTTCGAACGGGTGGTGCGACCGTCCTCGCGGCGTTCGCCGTCTGCGCCCGGCTGCAGACCTTCGCGACCATGCCCCAGACCGGCATCAGCCAGGGCCTTCAACCCGTCGTGGGGTACAACGCGGGGGCGCGGCTCGTGGACCGCGTCAGGAGGGCACGCACTCTCGCGCTCCGGGCGACGACGCTCTACAGCGTGCTCGCCGCGACCGCGCTCGCGGTCCTGGCGGAACCTCTCGTGACCTTCTTCGTCGACGAGCCCGACGTCGTCCGCACCGGGTCCGTGGCGCTTCGCGTCCTCGCCGTCGGCCTCGCGGTCTCCGGGGTCGCCCCGCTCGTCTCGGGGTACTTCCAGGCGCTGGGACGCGCTCGCCCGTCCTACCTGATCTCCCTCGGGACGCTCGTCGGGATCAAGGTGCCCCTCGTCCTCGTCCTGGGACCCACCGGATCCAGCGGCACCTGGATCGCGCTCGCCGCGGGCGAGGTGCTGGCCGCCCTGGCCGCGCTCCTGGTCCTCCTCGCCGTCCAGCGTCGAGACCGTCGCGGCGCTCCCTAGGGACGCCCTGGCGGGTGCTCCGATCGTCCCGCCCTCCGGTGAGGGCGGGACGACCTGACGTGCCCGGCCTCAGCCCGTCGTCAGCTCGCGGGCCGCCGCCCACTCCCGGAACCCGGCCGCGATCTGCGGCGCGTGCGTGTGGTGGAGGTAGTGCTCGCCGGGCACAGGAACCACGGTGCCGTCCTCGACGGTCGCGGCCTGCTCCTCGTGCAGCGCCAGCCAGTCCGGGTTGTTCGCGTTGTCGGCCTCGACGAACAGCAGCAGCGGCAGGTCCGCCGGGAACGTCGTCCCGAGCGCACGCTCGAAGTTCGTGCTGATGTGCGACATCTCGTCGAGGTACGTGGGGCGCAGCGAGTTCCGGTGGGTGAACATCGTCATCTGCTCGCGTGCGTGGTCGGAGTACACGGAGCCGTCGAGCCCGCCGCTCCCGAACGCGGTGAGGACGCGGACCAGGCCGAGGTTCTTCGCCGCGGCCATGAGGCCCGTCGGGAACGCCGTGTCGGTGTGCGGTTGCCCGGGGACGCTCGTGTCGACCCCGACGAACGCCATCACCTCGTCGGGGTAGCGTGCGGCGTACTCGATGCCGTAGATGCCCGCGATCGAGTGCCCCATGAGGACGTAGCGGTCGAGGTCGAGCGCCTGGAGCGCCTCGTGCACCTCGATCACGACGTTCTCCGTGGTCCGCTCCACGTCGGTGCCGTCGCTCAGCCCGTAGCCGAAGGGTTCGACGACGACGACCCGGTGGTCCTGGGCCAGGTCCGTGACCAGCGGCTCGAAGTCGAGGACGGGAGAAGGTGTCCCGAACCCGGGCAGGAGGACCACGTCGACCGGGCCGGCCCCGGTGACGAGAACGTTCATCTGGCGCCCGTCGACCGTCACTGTCTGGCCGTAGGACTCGATCCGGTCGCTCTCGCGCGCGGTCGCGACGGCGTTCACGACGGTCGTCGTGGCCAGGGCCACCGCGACCACTGCGCCGGTCGCGGCCACGGCCACGAGCACTCTCTTCACAGGCTTCTTCACGCGTTCCTCTCTACGCAGCACACGGTGTGCCCCGCCTTCCGGTCCAGCATCGTGTGCCGGCAGAGCGCGCGCGTCAGCCCTGCGCGGTCACCTCGATACAGCGATCGCAGTACGCGCGCGTCACCTTGCGGGGCGATCCGCCGGGGCGGGCCGACCGGGATACTGGGGGAGTGACGTCACCTCGCTCCGCCGCAGCAGCGGTCCCCGTCGGCGACGTCGTCGCGATCGCCACCGTCGTGCTCTTCGGAGTCCTGCCGTTCCCCGACGAGGACTTCCGCACGCGGGGCCTGCCGATGATGATCGCGCTCGTCCCGGTCGCGGTGATGCCGCTGCGCCGACGACGGCCGATCACCGCGCTGGCGGTGAGCGTCGTCTGCGTCGTCGCCGTCGCGCTCGCGGGCACCCTCGCACCGGCTGCACTGGTCGCCGTCATGATCACGGCCTTCGCGGTCACGAACCGGACACACCGCACGGTCGGGCTCGCGTGCGTGGGCGCGGCCGCCCTCGTCGTGTTCCTCGTGAGCGCCGTCCCGCTCGGCGGTGAGCTCTTCCACCCCGGGGCGACGCAGTTCGTGACGCTCGTCGTCCTCGCCGGAGCCATGGGCGACGCCACCAGGTCGCGTCGCGAGGCGCTCGCGGCCGTGACGGAGCGGGCCGAACGCGCCGAGCAGGGGAGGGACGAGGAGGCGCGGCGGCGTGTGGTCGAGGAGCGCGTGCGTATCGCCCGTGACCTGCACGACGTCGTCGCCCACCAGATCTCGGTGATCAGCCTGAGCGCGGGGGTCGCGTCGTCGTCGCTCGAGTCCCGGCCCGAGCGGGCCCGCGAGGCCCTCACCACCATCCGCAGCGCCTCGCGGACCGTCCTCGCCGACATCGGCGGCCTCTTGGCCCTGCTGCGCGCGCAGGACGACGTCGAGCACCGCGACCTGCACCCGCAGGCGGGGCTGGCGCAGCTCGACGGGCTCGTCGAACGCTTCGCGGGCGTGGGCCTCGACGTCGAGCTGCGGAGAGAGCGGGGCCTCGTCGCCCTCTCGCCGGCCTGTGATCACGTCGCCTACCTCGCTCTCCAGGAGGGACTCACGAACGCGCACAAGCACGGCGCCGGTGACCGGGCCGTCGTCGACGTCCGCACACGCGACGGTGCGCTCGCGCTGAAGGTCACCAACCCGGTGCGGCAGGGTGGTGCCGACGCGCCCCGGAGCGGCCACGGGCTGCGTGGGCTGCGCGAACGGGTCGCGTCAGTGCGGGGTCGTGTGGAGGCGTCGACCGTGGACGGGGAGTTCCGGCTCGATGTCACCGTGCCCGCCGACAGGACCGTGCCCGCCGGACCAGGGGAGGGGCGATGATCACCGTCCTCGTGGTCGACGACCAGCCGCTGGTGCGTCAGGCGGTGCGCGACATCCTGACCGACAGCGGCGGTGTCCACGTCGTGGGCGAGGCTTCGAACGGTCGCGAGGCCGTGCGCGCGGCCGCGGCACTGGCTCCCGACGTCGTCCTGATGGACATCCGGATGCCCGAGCTCGACGGGATCGCCGCGACCGAGCAGATCTGCGCCGGACCGGCGGGCGACGCGACGCGCGTGCTCGTCCTCACGACCTTCGAGGAGGACGAGTACGTCGTCGCGGCCCTGCGTGCGGGCGCGAGCGGTTTCATCGGGAAGGGGGCCGAGCCCGAGGACATCGTGCGTGCGGTGCACACGGTTCATCTGGGCGAGTCGCTCCTGTCCTCCGCGGCGACGCGGGCGCTCATCCAGCGCTTCGTGCGCCGACAGTCGCCGCAGGAGAGCGCGTGGGCGGACGAGGGGCTCGATCGCCTCACCGAGCGCGAGCGCGAGGTGTTCCTGCTCGTCGCCGGAGGGCTGACGAACCAGGAGATCGCGGTCGAGCTCGTGATCTCCGCGCACACCGCCAAGACGCACGTCAACCGGATCATGGCGAAGGTGCACGCCCGTGACCGGGCGCACCTGGTGATCCTGGCCTACGAGTCGGGACTGGTCACGGCGCGTCCGTGACGTGGTCTCCTGGCGTGCGTCTAGAGCTCTCGCGGGTCGTCCGTGACGTCGGTGATGGCGACGTGGACGGCGACAGCGCCGGCCAGGGGCGCGAGGTCGCCGAGCAGGGTCCGCAGGCACGAGGTCGCGGCGCGGCGGACGGCGGCGGCGAGCGGGAGCAGTGGCTCGTCGAACGCGGCGACGATCTCGATCGTGACGGCCACGAGCCGGTCGTCGTCGTCGGTCGAGCAGGTGATCGTGAGCGGCGCGGCACCCGGCACCGCGGCGACGTTCTCGCGGAGCGTCGCGACCACGATGTCGGCCGCGACGAAGTAGTCCGCCGCCCCGACGGGGGTCGCGGTGCGACCGCGGACGGGAGCAGAGGGGCGGAAGGCGGACAAGGCCCGGAGGAGTGCGTTCTCCCTCACGACGGTCCACCCTCGGTCGGTGTGGCGCCGTAGCGCCTGCGTGGCGCGGTCGAGGACGGCGTCGTCGCTCATCGCCATCCCTCCATCGTCTCGGCCAGCGTGGAACGGGCCCGGTGGAGGAGCCCGCGTACGGCGTCGTGGGTCGTTCCGAGGATCAGCGCGATCTCGGCATAGTGCAGCCCTTCGATCTCGCGCAGCAGCCAGCACGACCTCTGCAACGGTGGCAGACCGAGCAGGGCGATGTCGAGGGCCTCGACGAGCGCGGTGTCCACGGCGTCCTGGTCGGGTCGGTGCGACGTGGTCTCGACGAGATCGTCGGGCAGGGGCTCGGTCCGCAGCGCAGCGCGGCTCCGGTGCCGATAGGCCTGACGGGTGGCGATCCCGAAGAGCCAGGTGCGCGGGGTGGACTCGCCGCGGAAGTCGGCGAACCCGGTCCACGCGGCGACCAGGGTGTCCTGGAGGCAGTCGGCAGCCGTCTCGGGGTCGCGGACCATCCGCAGGACGTAGCGGTAGAGCGCGGGGCCGTGCCGGTCGACGAGCTGGGAGAACGCGTCCCGATCGCGGAGGGCAGCCCGGCGTGCGAGCGACAGGTCCGAGACCGCCCCCGAGACGCCACCCTCGTCGAGGGGTTCCATCCGTCCGACGATATCGATCCCCGACGGACTCGCCAGCGGCACGGCATGTGTGACGTAGATCACACTATTGAGTGCGTGACGTATGACCCGTAGGTCGGCACTCACTGGGGAACGTCCCAGACCGCCCGGCACGGGCGGACCAGCCTGAGCACGAGGAGCCGACGATGAGCGAGCAGAGCACCCCCACCACGGGAACCGCGGCTGCGGGGTCCGCGGCGCGACCACGGGACAACGGTCCGGCCCGTGCCCCACGAGAGAGCTCGGAGCACGTGTCGGCCCTTGCCTCGGAGCACGGCACCACGACGATCGCGGACCAGGTCGTCGCCAAGATCGCGGGTATCGCGACCCGCAACGTCCAGGGCGTCTATGCCGTGGGCGGGGGAGCGGCTCGGGCGTTCGGCGCCATCCGCGAGTACATCCCCGGGAGCGGCAGCGACACCACCTCCGGCGTCCACGTCGAGGTCGGCGAGCGGCAGGCCGCAGTCGACCTGGACCTGGTCGCGGACTACGGGGTCTCGATCGCCGACCTGGCGCAGGCGGTCCGGCGGAGCGTCATCACCTCGATCGAACGCATGACCGGGCTCGAGGTCACCGAGGTCAACATCGACGTCAACGACGTCCATCTGCCCGACGACGACGCCGACTCGAGCTCAGGGCGGTCCTCGTCGCGGGAGCAGGCCTCAGGCAGCGGTGAGGGCGAGGAGGGTGGCGGGCGAGTGCGATGACCACCTCGTCACCGCAGTCCTCCGGGTCCCCGACGTCCGGCCGGGACGCGGAGCCTGCCGCCCCGACACCCCTGGACGTCGCGGCCGCGTTCGATGCCTCGCCCGTGGGGCGGGACCTCGAGGCCGCCCCCCTTCGTTCGTCTCGTGCGTCTGCGGGTGACGAGGAGGACCTGGCGGACCGGGTGGTGGCGGCGGTGCTCGCTGTCCCGGGAGTCGTGCGTCTGCACGCCGGGGCGTTCGGGGAGGTCGCCACATACCTCCCAGGTCGCGCCGTCACCGGGGTGCGGCTCCGGCCCGACGAGGCCGAGGTGCACCTGGTGGTCTCCGCCGGGCGCCCCATCCCGGAGGTTGCCGGCAACGTCCACGAGGCCGTGCGCACCCTGGTCTCGGGGCCGGTCCACCTCTTCGTCGAGGACGTCGAGTCCCCGCCGACAAGATCGCCCGCGCCCTGACCGGGCGCCGTCCAAGGAGTACACATGTCCGTGTCCACGACCGGTCTTCTCACCGGCCTCCTGCTCGCCATCGCCGCGATCCTCGGGGGCTTCTGGGGGTTCCTCCTCGCCGTCGTCCTCGGCGGCGTCGGCTGGGTCGTCGCGGCCCAGATCGAGGGGCGGATAGACCTCGGCGCCGTCTTCCACAGCCGACGCCATGTCTGATCAGGCCTGGGCCGGCGACGTCCTCCTCGACGCCCCGCGGCCCGACGTCCGTGCCGAGCCGGTCGACGCCGCGGACCGGGGCGTGCTGCGGGTCGCTGACCGTGTGGTCGACAAGGTCGCCCGCGCGGCGGTGCTCGGCGTCGCC
Source organism: Oerskovia sp. NPDC060287 (assembly GCF_042726775.1). Lineage (NCBI taxonomy): Bacteria > Bacillati > Actinomycetota > Actinomycetes > Micrococcales > Cellulomonadaceae > Oerskovia > Oerskovia sp. NPDC060287. The sequence continues at coordinate 17,857 of NZ_JBHXBO010000012.1, read as the reverse complement.
GGCGTCGCGCCCGCTGCCGCCACGGCCGGGACGGTGGGGAGAGCCCTGGGCAGGAGCTATCCCCAGGTCGTGTGCTCACGAGCCGGCGACCGTGCCCGTGTCCTCCTCGAGATCGCCCTGGTGTGGCCCTACCCGGCCGCCCGGGTCGCTCGCGAGGTGTGCGAAGCCGTGACCGACCAGCTCCTCGCTCTCGCGGGGGTGCACGTGGACGAGGTCCGTACGACCGTCGCTCGCATCGTCGACCCGTCCGACGTCGCCGGAACACTCAAGGAGCAGCGAGTCCGATGAGCACACCCACGGCACCGTCCACGCAGACCGTCCCCGCCCCTGCCAGGTCGCCCCGGGCCGGGCTCGCGCTGACCTCGTGGGCCTTCTTCCTGGCGATCGTCCTGCTCGCCGTCGCGGTGCTCGCCGGGCAGGCGTCGTTCGTGGCGGTGCAGGGGGCCGGCACCAGCTGGATCGCCTCGCTCGTGGACTCCCTGGACGGCCTGCAGCCCGAGACGTGGGTGGGGGCGGCAGGCGTGGTCATCGCGCTGCTCGGCCTCTGGTTGGTCTGGCAGGCGGTGCGTCCCCGTCCGCGGACCACCCGGCGGATCTCCGCCGGCAGCGGGATCCACGTGCGCTCTGCCGACGTCGCCCGCTGGGTGAACGCGACGGCCCGAGACGTGCCCGGGGTGCTGGACACCAGCACCTCTGTCTCTCGTACCGCGGTCCGGGTCACGGTCCGCTCGACCGGCTCCCCGGACATCCTCGACGACGTCCGCGCCGAGGTCTCCCACCAGCTCTCGGCGTTCGAGCAGCCGCCGCGCCTGACCGTGCGCTCGGGCGAAGGGCAACGATCATGAACCGCACCGTCCTGCGACTGGACCGCGCCCTGCTCGCCCTCGCCGGCCTCGTGCTCGTCGTCGTCGGCGTCGCCGCTCTGCTGTGGACGACGGGAACCCTGGCCGAGATCCTCGACGGCGTCCCCGACGCGATCGACACGGGCGCCGCCCAGGACGCCGTGTCCCAGCCGTGGTGGCCCTACGCGACCGGTGCGGTCGCAGTTCTCCTCGCGGTCGTCTCGCTGTGGTGGATGCTTGCCCACCTGCCGGCCCGCTCCGTCCCCGAGCAGGACCTGCCCGGCTCCACCCGCACCATGCGCCTGCGGATCTCCCGAGACGCCGTGGCGAACGCGACGGCCCGTGCGGCCCAGCAGATCCCTGCCGTCCACCGAGCGACCGCCTCCTTGCACGACGAGGGCCCCGAGCTCGTCCTGAGCCTGGTCGTCACCGTCGACCCGGCGACCGACCTGCCCGCCCTCGCCGCCCGGCTGGACCGCCTCCTCGCCGACGCCGCGACCGTCCTGCCCGACGACCGGCTCCGCTCGCGCACGACCCTGCGGATCAGGAGCAGCCGCCGACGCGACCGCACGGCACGGGTCGCCTGAGCGCCACGGCGCCGCGGGCCTCCACGGTACGTCGCGGCCTGAGGGTGCACGGCAGACGACGGCCCGTCGTGGCACCACTACCCTTGACGCTCGTGAAGGTCACCATCACGACGCTCCAGATGCACCGCCCGTCGTCGCGGGTGCCGCGCGCCCTGCCCGACGAGGTGCGCCTCGAGCGGACCGTCGCCGTCGCTCCCGAGTACGCCCGCTTCCTCTACGGCCTGGTCGGCGGGCCGTGGTTCTGGACCGACCGGCTCGGCTGGACGCGTGAGCAGTGGGTCGAGGAGCTCGAGGTGCCGGGGACGGAGTTCTGGGTGCTCTACGGGGAGGGCGGCCCGTGGGGATACGTCCACCTGCATCCTCTCGTCGCTGCTGACGGGACTCACGTCGAGATCCGGTACTTCGGCCTGGTTGAGCGGGCGATCGGTCGCGGCCTGGGCGGCCCGCTCCTCGAGCACGGCATCGGGGCCGCCTGGTCGCTCGCCGAGCGCACCGACGTCCCGCCGACCACCCGCGTCTGGGTCCATACCTGCACGCTCGACGGTCCCGCGGCGCTCGCGAACTACCAGGCGCGGGGTCTGGTGGTCTGCGGGACCGAGGAGGCCGACGAGGACATGCCTGGCGAACCCCTCGGCTCCTGGGTCTCCACGGGCGGCCCGGCCTCGGCCGTCGCTCGGCCGATCGGGTAGTGCGCCGGAGGGCCGTGCGTCGACGTCGTGACGGCGTTCCGAAGGGCGCTCATCGAGTCAGCGCAGGTGGCGCGACCGGGTCCGGACGGCAAGCCCGGCGCACAGGACGACGGCGAGGCCGCCGGCGACCGTGGGCCACGTGAGGTGCTCGCGCAGGAGGAGTGCGGCCCACAGGATGCTCAGGACCGGTTGGACGAGCTGCACCTGGCTGACCTGGGCCATGGGGCCCAGGGCGAGACCGCGATACCAGGCGAAGAAGCCGAGGAACATGCTGACCACGGCCAGGTACGCGAAGGCCGACCATTGCGCGGCCGTCGCGGTGGGCGTGCGGTCCGTCGCCGACCAGACCGAGAGCGCGAGCATCAGAGGCGAGGACAGCACGAGGGCCCAGGACACGGTCTGCCAGGAGCCGAGCTCGCGAGCGAGCAGGCCACCCTCGGCGTAGCCCACCGCTGCCGCGAGGACCGCGCCGAACAGCAGCAGGTCCGACCAGTCCAGGGCGACCTGGTCGCCGCCCTGAAGACCCGCGAAGAAGAGCGCGGCCACTGCGCCGAGGCCCGCGAAGACCCAGAACGGCGCAGGCGGTCGTTCCGTGGTGCGGAGCACCACCAGTGCCGCGGTCACGGCAGGCAGCAGTGCGACGACGACCGCTCCGTGGCTCGCCGCAGCAGACTGGAGCGCGAACGACGTCAGCAGGGGGAAGCCCACGACCACGCCGGCCGCCACGACCGCCAGGCGGCCCAGGTGCGCGCGGCGGGGGAGTCGCTCGCGGGCTACCACGAGGGCTGTCCCGGCAAGGACCGCGGCCACCACGGCGCGAGCCGAACCGATGAACAGGGGGTCGAGGCCCTCGACCGCGACCTTCGTGAACGGCACCGTGAACGAGAAGGCAACGACGCCGAGCAGCCCCCACCCGAGTCCCGAGGGCTTGGATATCACAGAGCTCGCACGCGCGATAGCGCTACTATCTAGTCTCATGGACAACGATAGCAGTGGTCGCCTCGTCGCCGCGCTCAGAGAGTGGGTGGCGAACGCCCCGGCCGGTGCGCGGCTGCCCTCGAGCCGGGCGCTGTGCGCCGAGCACGGCGTGAGCCCGGTCACGGTAGCCAAGGCGGTGCGAACCCTCGCGGCGCTCGGGCTCGTCGAGTCCAGACCCGGCGTCGGCACCTTCGTCCGACTCGTGCGCACGCCGCGTCCCTCCGACCACGGATGGCAGACCGCTGCGCTCGGGGCACCGCACGGCCGCCTCTCGAGGACGTCCGGGACCCAGCGCGCCGTGCCGCCCGACGCGATCGGGTTGCACTCCGGCTACCCCGCCCGTGAGCTCCTGCCCGAGCGTCTCGTGCGCGCTGCGATCACGCGTGCGGCCCGTACCGAGGCAGCCCTGACCCGCGCACCGGCCGACGGCCTGCCGGAGCTCCGGGCCTGGTTCGCGACCGAGCTCGCGGCCGTCGCGCCCGTCGGGGTGACACCGGCGACGGCACGCGACGTGCTGATCCTGCCGGGCAGCCAGAGCGGCCTGAGCTCGATCTTCCGAGCCGTCGTCGGCGCCGGGAGGCCGCTCCTCGTGGAGTCGCCGACCTACTGGGGGGCGATCCTCGCCGCAGCGCAGGCCGGGGTGGACCTGGTCCCCGTCCCGTCGGGTCCCCGCGGCCCGGACCCCGACGACGTCGCGCGAGCGTTCGAGCAGACCGGTGCCCGCGCGTTCTACGCCCAGCCGACCTATGCCAACCCGACCGGGGCCCAGTGGTCCGAGCAGCTCCGCCTCGACGTCCTCGGCATCGTCCGGCAGCACGGCGCGTACCTCGTCGAGGACGACTGGGCGCACGACCTGGCCATCGACACCGAGCCCTCGCCGGTCGCCGCGCTCGACGACGACGGGCACGTGGTCTACCTCCGGTCGCTCACCAAGAGCGTCTCGCCCTCGCTCCGCGTCGCCGCGGTCGTCGCCCGCGGGCCCGTCCGCGAACGCATCCTCGCCGATCGCGGCGCCACGTCGATGTACGTCTCCGGGTTGCTGCAGGCCGCTGCGCTCGACGTCGTCACCCAGCCTGCCTGGCGCAGCCACCTCCGCAGCGTCAGGACCCAGCTGCGCGCACGCCGCGACCTGCTCGTCGACGCCTTGCGCGAGCACGTCCCCGACGCCCTCCTCGAGCACGTGCCCTCCGGCGGGCTGAACCTGTGGCCGCGCATGCCGGACGGGACTGACCTCGCGCAGCTCGCCCGGGAGTGCGAGGTCAGGGGAGTTCTCGTCGCCCCGGGGGACGAGTGGTTCCCCGCCGAACCTGCCGGCCCGTACGTCCGGCTCAACTTCTCCGGACCCGACCCCGAGCGTTTCCGGGAGGCCGCGCGGACGATCGCCGAGGCGCTCCGCTCGCTGCCCTGACGAGCGTCCGCCGTCTGCCAGCGCCGGCGCCGGCCGCCACCCGCTGGCGGCCGGACGCCGGAGCGCTCATCCCGCCAGCGTGCTGCGCTCGTGCAGCCGGCCCGCGGCGTCGAGCTCGAGGACGGTGTCGATCCCGAGCCGTTCGAGGAACGCATGGTCGTGGCTGACCACGAGCATGGCGCCGCGGTAGCCGTCGAGCGCCTGCGCGAGCTGCTCGACGCTCGCGATGTCGAGGTTGTTGGTGGGTTCGTCGAGCACGAGGAGCTGTGCGGGCGGGTCCGCGAGGAGCAGCGTGGCGAGGGACACGCGAAAGCGCTCCCCTCCTGAGAGTGAGGCGACAGGACGGTCGGCACCGGCGCCGCGGAGGAGGAGGCGGGCGAGCTGGTTGCGGATCGCCCCGGTCTCCATGCCCGGCGCGACGGCCTTGACGTTGTCGACGGCGCTCGCGTCCTCGAGGAGACCGTCCAGGCGCTGCGGGAGGTAGCCGACCCGGTCCGTCAGGAGCGTCCCGTGCGCGCGTCCCTCGACGGGGGCGCTCCCGCTCACGAGCTGCTGGAGGAGCGTCGACTTCCCCGACCCGTTCGGCCCGACCAGCGCGACCCGTTCCGGGCCCTGGACGACGACGTCGCGTCCCTGGCCGTGCAGCTCGGCGAGGCGGCGGCCACGCGGTACGTCGGGATCGGGCAGGACGAGGTGGATGTGCTCCTCCTCGCGGACGCGCGCGTCGGCCGCGTCGACGGCGGCCTGCGCGGTCCGGACCTTGTCGTCGGCCGTCGACCGCATCGCCCCGGCGGACCCTTGCGCCTTGCTCGCGCGTGCACCCGCGAGGATCTTGGGGATACCGCCGTCCTTCTGGGTCTTCCTGGCAGTGCGCTCACGGCGGGCGAGCTTGGTCTCGGCCTCGACCCGCTGGCGCTTCTCGACCTTCAGGGCCTGCTGCGCCCCGCGCGCCGCCTGCAGCGCTGCGGCCTGCTCCTGCTCCTGGTGGGCCGCCCAGGCGCTGTAGGGGCCGCCGTACATCCCGAGCGAACCGGCGTGGAGCTCGGCGGTGTGGTCCATGTGCTCGAGCAGCTCGAGGTCGTGGCTCACGACGACGAGCGTCCCGGGCCAGGTGTCGACGAACCGTGCGAGCGTGGCTCGGGTCGCGCGGTCGAGGTTGTTGGTCGGTTCGTCGAGCAGCGTGATCGCGGTGCGCCGGATGCGGAGCCCCGTGATGGCGATGAGCATCGCCTCGCCGCCCGAGACCTCGGCGACGCGCCGGTCGAGGTCGGCTGCGCCGAAACCGATCTCGTGGAGGGCCTCGTCCGCGCGGGACTCGATGTCCCAGTCGTCACCGATCGCTTCGAAGTGGCGTTCGTCGACGTCGCCCGACTCGATCGCACGCAGTGCCGCGAGGACCGTGTCGATCCCGAGGAGCTCGGCCACGGTGGTCGAGCCGGTGAGGGTGAGGGTCTGCGGGAGGTAGCCGACGTCGCCCGCGAGGTCGACACGACCCGAGGTGGGGGTGAGCCGCCCGGCGATCAGGCGCAGCAGGGTGGACTTCCCCGTGCCGTTGCGGCCCACGAGCCCTGTGCGCCCCGTGGTGAACGTGCCGTCGAGCCGGTCCAGCGCGACGCTGCCGTCGGGCCACTCGAACGAGAGCTGGTGGAGGGTGACGGCTGATCGGATGGCCATGGAACGTGCTCCTTCGGCCCAGGAGAGGGCGGTAGGTCTGAGGAGGGGACGAGCCGGTGCCGTCCGCGGACGACGTCCTCGGTGCCCCTCGTCGTGGCGGCGTCCTCGTCGCGACCCGGGCGTGCGAGGGCGCGTCCGTGCGAGAGGCTGCCGCGCAGGTCGAGGGAGCTCCCCGGGGAGCGGTGCGCGGACCGGCGGGCGAGGGACACGACCGACCACGGTCCGGGGTGAGGGAAGGGCTCGTGAGGGTGGCCGTCAGCACAGGGTCCAGCCCAGGTCGACGACGGGGGTCGCTCGATCAGGGAGGGCGGGGTGTCGCGGGCCGGGATCCACGAGGGTCCACCGGTGGTCGGTGCGTCACGAACGTGCCGGTACGGCTCCTGCTGGGCTCAGCAGCGAAGCGTCTCCGCGGACGCCGGCGTCGGCGACGAGGAGGAGGGGTCATTCACCCAGGGTGCGAGGCACGCCTGACGAACAGTGATGGCCACCGGCAGCTCGGTGGCTAGATTCTGTCGACCTCGATATCCATGCCAGCGAGCATACCTGCTGCGCGAAGCGGCCCCGTGCGGCCCCGTGCGGCCCCGTGCGGCCCCGTGCGGCACGTGCCGCGCCCTGCGGCCGCCGACCGTGTCGAGGTCCGGCCGCCGGTTCCGACCACGGGGTGAGCGTGCCACGCTGGGCACGACGGGACGAGAGGAGAGACCCATGGCCAGGTACCTGGTGGGTGTGGACTTCCGGGCAGGGGCCGATGAGACCCCGATGGACGAGTGGGCACCCGAGGAGGTGACGGCGCACCTCGAGTACTACGGGGTGCTCAACGCCGAGCTGGTCGCGAGCGGGGAGCTCGTCGAGACCGTGGTCCTCACGGGCCCCGACCTCGCCAAGGTGGTGCGTTCGGACGGCACCGCACCGGTCGTCACCGACGGGCCGTTCGCCGAGTTCAAGGAGTGGCTCGCCGGCTACCAGATCGTCGACGTGGAGTCCGAGGCACGGGCGCTCGAGATCGCCGCGCGTGTCTCGGCGGTGCCCGGGCGCGGAGGCAGGCCCACGCAGCAGCCGATCCAGGTGCGCCGCCTCATGGACGACTCGCCGTCGGACGCTGCCGAGATGGCCGCGTTCCTCGACACGGCCAAGGGAGCGGGCTGATCGCTGCCACGGCCGTCGAGGACCTGCTGCGCGATCTCGCGCCGCAGGTCCTCGGCACGCTCGCGCGCCGCTCGGGCGACTTCGTGGGGGCCGAGGACGCCGTCCAGGAGGCCCTCCTCGTGGCCGTGACGACGTGGGGTGCCGACGGCGTCCCGGAGCACCCCCGCGCCTGGTTGCAGCAGGTGGCCTCACGGCGGCTGGTCGACGCCCAGCGCAGCGAGATCGCCCGACGGCGCCGCGAGCGGGCGCTCGCGGCGAGCCAGGTCCCGGGGGCCGAGCCGTCTGCGCGCGACGACTCGCTCGCGCTCCTGTTCGGCTGCTGCCACCCGGACCTGACGCCGCCGTCGGCCGTCGCGCTCACGCTGAGGGCGGTCGCCGGCCTGACCACCGCCGAGGTGGCGCGTGCCTACGGCGTGCCCGAGTCGACCATGGCGCAGCGCATCAGCCGTGCCAAGCAGACGGTCGCGGCGTCGGACCGCCCGCTGGTGGTGCCGGGACCAGGGGAGTGGCCGGCGCGGCTCGGGCCGGTCCTGCACGTGCTGTACGTCCTGTTCACCGAAGGCCACACGGCGTCGACCGGCCCCTCGCTGCGCCGAGTGGGCCTGACCGACGAGGCGATCCGGCTGACCCGGTGGCTGCACCGCGCGGTCCCGGGCGACCCCGAGGTGAGCGGGCTGCTGGCCCTGATGCTGCTCACCGACGCCCGGCAGCCCGCCCGGACGGACGCCGCCGGCGACGTCGTGCCCCTCGCGCGGCAGGACCGCGCGCGCTGGGACCGCGTCCTGATCGCCGAGGGCCTGTCGCTGCTCGACAGGACGCTCGTCCGGGGGGACGTCGGCGAGTACCAGCTCCAGGCCGCGATCGCCGCGGTGCACGCCCGGGCGCAGACGGCCGAGGACACCGACTGGCCGCAGGTCGTCGACCTCTACGAGCTGCTCGAGCGGATGACGGGCAGCCCCGTCGTCACGCTCAACCGGGCGGTCGCGGTCGCCATGGTCGAGGGGCCGGACGCCGGGCTCGCGGTCCTCGAGGGGATCGGCCCGGTCCCGGGCGACCCGCACCGGATCGACGTCGTGCGCGCACACCTCCTGGAACGAGCAGGGCGCCCGACGGCGGCGCTCGAGCACTACCGTCGGGCGGCGGCCCGCGCGACGAGCCTTCCGGAGCAGCGGCACCTGGCCGCCCAGGTCGCGCGCCTGGCAGGGGGCGCGGGCTGACTCCGCCGCGCACGACTCCGCCGAGGTCCCTAGGCTGGTCCCAGCGATCCGGCGACGGTCACCGGAGGTCGCCCGCTCGAGCGGACGAGGCACCCGAGCCGAGGTGGGCACATGGGCACCGCACCGGAGGAGAAGGCTCCCGCAGCGACGGGGAACAGGCGGCTCATGCTCCTGCTCGCGGCCGCGATGTTCGTCCTGGTCGTCGACACGTCGCTCATGAACGTCTCGATCTCGGCCGTGGTCGAGGACCTCGACACCACGGCGAGCGGCGTCCAGTCGGCCATCGCGCTCGAGGCTCTGGTCTCTGCCGCCTTCATCCTCATCAACAGCAAGGTCGGCGACCTGATCGGGCGCAAGCGGGCCTACGTGCTGGGTCTGCTCGCGTACGCGACCGGCGCCCTGGCCATGACGCTCGCGCAGAGCCTCACGGCGATCGTCGTGTTCTGGGCGATCATCGGCGGGCTGGGCGCGTCGTTGCTGCTGCCCGCGATGCAGTCGCTGATCCACGGCAACTTCTCGGGCGCCGACCAGAAGAAGGCGTACGCGCTGGTCGGGGCCTCCGCCGCGATCGCCGCGGCGGTGGGCCCGCTCCTCGGCGGGTTCGTCACGACCTACCTGTCCTGGCGGGTCGGGTTCGCGCTCGAGGTGGTCATCATCGCCGTCGTCCTGAGCCAGATCGGCCTGGTGCGGGACGTGCCGTTCACGGGCTCTCGCCAGGTCGACCTCGTGGGCGCGGTCCTGTCCGTGATCGGCATGGGCGGGGTGGTGCTCGGCATCCTCGTCTGGCAGGAGGGCGGCGAGCTCGTCGGTGTGCTCCTGGCCGTCGGGGTCGTCGCGCTCGTGCTCCTCGCCCGATGGCTGGTCCGGCGCCAGCGCGCGCACCGGGTGCCGCTGCTCGACCCGGACCTCTTCCGCCATCCGCACTTCACCACGGGTGTCACCGGGCAGATGCTGCAGCAGATCATGCTGGGCGGCGCGATGATCGCGCTCCCGCTCTTCTTCCAGATGACCCTCGAGTACGACGCCCTCCAGGCCGGGCTCTCGCTCGCCCCCTTGTCGCTCACCATGTTCGCGGCAGCGGTCGTGGCGGGCCGGCGGTCCGGGTCTCGCCGCCCCGCCGCGATCATCCGCGCCGGCTTCGTGCTGGCGAGCGTCGGGATCGCGCTCGTCATCCCGTTCGTCCCGCGCGTGGACAGCGGCTGGTACCTCGTCCTCCCGCTCGCGATCACCGGGTGCGGCCTGGGCCTGCTGGTGTCCCAGCTCAACAACTACACGCTCGCCCCGGTCGAGGAGGAGCGCGTCAGCGAGGCGGCGGGCGTCAACTCGGCCGCTGGATCGTTCGGCCTGTCGTTCGGGCTCGCCATGGCCGGGGGCCTCATGCTCGCCTCGCTCTCGCTCGGGTTCACCCAGATGACGCAGAGCAGCGCGGTCATCCCCGCCGCCGAGCAGCAGCAGATCGCCGCTGCGCTCGAGGAGGACGCGGAGGTCATGAGCACGTCCCGGCTCGCCGAGCAGATCACGGGTCAGCCCCCGGCCGTGGAGGCCGAGGTGCTGGCGATCAACGACCGGGCGCGCAACCGGTCGCTGCAGGTCGCGCTGCTCGTCCCGCTCCTGGCCGGACTGCTCGGGCTGGGAAACTCGTTCCGTATGCTGCGCCTGCCAGACCAGAAGCCGAGGTCGTCGCTCGACGGCCTGGACCTGGGCTGACCGGCCGGTCCTCCCCGCGTCGTCACGGCCGTGCCGGCCCGGGGAACCCCGTCCAGCGCAGCTCGACCGGCAGGTGGGCCATGTCGTTGAACAGCACGAGCGTCGGCGGCTGGCTCGTCCGGTACTCGATGACCGTCAGCGCGGCGTTGGCGCTGCTCAGGCCGAGCCACCGGGCGTCCGGCGCGTCCATCGCGTGCCGCACGAGCCACGCGACCGGGTAGTCGTGCGTGACCAGGACCTCGTGGACGTCGGCGGTGCCATGGGCCACCGGGCCGGGCGCCGACGCGAAGCGCGCGACCAGCGCGTCGGCGGTCCGGCGCCCCGCGCTCGCCTCGGCGTCGTCGTAGCCGTCGAAGAAGCCGACCCACGGCGCGGGCGTCTCGGCCGGCGCGGGGACGTGGGGGACGTGGTCGACGAGCTCGGGAGCCTCGGCCAGGACCGCGTGCGGCACGTGGCGCGCCAGCTCGTGCGCGGACGCGACGGCCCGGGGCAGCGGGGAGTGCCAGACGGCCGTCACGGGCACCCGTGCGAGGCGCTCGCCCAGCAGGTTCGCCTGCCGCCTCCCCACGGCCGTGAGGTCGCCGAACGCGTCGGCCGCCCCGTGCCGAGCGAGGTACAGATGTCTGGTCCCCATGGATCGTCCCCTCGGGTCAGGTGCTCGTCGTGACGGTGCCGGCGGTGCCGTCGATCGTGACCGGGCTGCCGTCCGAGATCAGGACGGTCGCCCCCGCGATCCCGAGGACCGCGGGGATGCGGCGCTCGCGGGCGATGATCGCCGCGTGGGACAGGACCCCGCCGGTCTCGGTGACGACGCCCGCGGCGATCCGCAGCAAGGGGGTCCACGCGGGATCCGTGAAAGGGCAGACGAGGACGTCGCCGGGACGGACGCGGGAGAAGTCGGACGGGCCGCGGACGACCCGCGCGGTGCCCGTGGCGACGCCGGTGCTGCCCGCCGTGCCCGTCAGGCGGTTCGCCCGAGGCGCAGGTGGCCCGGCCGGGGAGGGGCGGGCCGGGTGGGAGGGGCGGGCCGACGGCGAGGGCGCCCCCTGGGTCGCGGACGGCATCGGCGGCATCGGTGGAAGTGCGGCGGTGACGGGCCGGGCCTGCAGGACCCAGATCCGGCCGTGCGTGATCGCCCACTCGACGTCCTGCGCTCCGCCGAGAAGCGCCACGACCCTCCGTCCGACGCGAGCGAGCCGCCTCGCGGTCTCGTCGTCGAGCGCGGGCCGGATCCGTCCGTCGGCGGGCACGTCGCTCAGGGTGAGTCCGGTGCCGCGCCGGTCGAGGCGGATGCGCTTGTCGGCGACGGCTCGCCCGACGCTGCCGTCCGCCGCGACACGGTAGGAGTCCGGGGTCACCGTGCCTCCGACGACGCTCGGGCCGAGGCCCCACGAGGCCTCGATGACGGTCACGCCGTCCGGTGCGGCGGGCGCGAACACGACCCCCGAGATCTCGGCGTCGACGAGCCGCTGGACCAGCACGGCCATGGACCCGGCGTCGGCCGGCTCGTCGTGCGCGGCGCCGCGGCGGTACGCGGTGGCACGCGGCGAGTGCAGCGAGGCCCAGCAGGCGCGCACGGCCTGCGCGACGCCGTCGACCCCCTGCACCGCCAGGACGCTCTCGTGCTGACCCGCGGCGGACGCCTCACCCGTGTCCTCGGACGAGGCCGACGAGCGCACGGCGACCGGCGGGTCGCCGAGGGCGGCGAGCCCGTGGGCCAGCCCGTCGAGCAAGGCCGCGGGCAGCGGCGCGGCCGGCCCGGCGCGGGAGGGGCCCTCCGGTCCGTCGACCGCGACGTCGGGACGCTCGTTCCCGAGGGTGTCGTGATGCGCGTCGAGCGGCACGACGAACCCGTCAGGCACGGCGAACCCGGCGCGCAGGAGCATGCCGAGCGTTCCCGCCTTGCCTCCGCAGGTCTCCTGCGTCGCCTCCGAGAGAGGGATGAGCATCCCGGCCACCTTCAACAGAGTGTTGACAACAATTCGTTGATTCTGCAGGATCCTCGTATGGCACGCAAGGACGACCCCGCATTGAGGGCACACGCCGCTGACGCGGCGCGCGCCGACCACGACCAGGCGCGCCGCGAGCACGTAGCGCGCGAGCACCTGCTGAGCCTCGGGGCGGACGCGCTCGCGAACCGCCCGTGGCAGCCCGCGCCGGTCCCGCCGTCGGCCGTGGACCTCGCTCGGTTCGCGCTCTGGCGCTCCACGGACCTGGCTCCGGGGGACCTGCTCAGCGCGCTCGCGCTCCTGCCCGCTGCGCGCGCCGAGGTCGACGGGCTCGAGGACGGCCTGCTGTTCACGGCCCGCAGCGCAGGCCTGACGTGGGCCCAGATCGCCGACGCGATGGGGTTCAACTCCCCGCAGGCCTGTCAGCAGCACTACCACCGGCTCGCGGCCAGGCAGGGAGACCGCTCGTGACGCAGGACTCCCCGGTCGACCTGCTCGTGCTGCACGCGGTCCGGATCACCGGGTTCGCCGACGTCCCGGCTCTCGCTCGCCGGTTCGGGACCGGCCTGGACGAGACGACCGAGCTGCTCGAGGACGCCGAGGCGCGCGGCTGGGTCCAGCGGTCCGCCTTCGCGGGGCTCGGCGGCTGGTCGCTCACGGTCGCGGGGCGCACCGAGAACGAGCGGCAGCTCGCGAGCGAGCTCGCACGCACGGGGCGCGAGGGCGACGTGGGCGAGGCCTACCGGGAGTTCCTCCCGCTCAACGCGCGCCTGCAGCGGGCCTGTACCGACTGGCAGCTGCGGCCTGCGCCCGGCGACCGCCTCGCCCCCAACGACCACACCGACCCCGCGTGGGACGCCGGGGTGCTGGGCGAGCTCGCCGCGATCGACCGCGACCTCGCCCCGCTCGGGCGACGCCTGAGCGACGTGCTCGCCCGGTTCCGGGGCTACGACGAGCGGTTCGCCACGGCGCTCGGTCGGGTGCAGGCGGGCGACGGCGGCTGGGTCGACCGCACCGACGTCGACTCGTGCCACCGGGTCTGGTTCGAGCTCCACGAGGACCTTGTCGCGACCTTGGGCGTCGACCGGGGCGCGGGGGCCTGACCACCGCGCGCACGGCGTGCCGGCCGGTCCTCTGGTGGGGGCGTCGGTCCGCGAGGACCCTCCGTCGAGGCGCGAGGGGTTGACGGGCCACCGTGTGTGAGCGCTAACATGCTCGTGCCCGGCACTGGTGCCGAGCAGCCACGGGCACCGCGCCCGGCCCGCCCGCCCTCCTGAGCCGCCCGACGACCCCCGGGTCGCCCGAGCCCGACGCGCCCGCCCCCGCTCCGCCCGGAGCCCGCGAGCGCCCCGCACCCTCCGAGCCGCCGCCCGTCGGCGGGTCGGTTCCGAACACCGTCGTTCGAACGGAAGAGAGCACTGATGAGCACGCACGCAGAAGCGGTCGTCACGAGGCGCCCGAGACCGCACCCGGGAGCCCGCGCCGTCGCAGCCCTCCTCGGGGCCGCCCTGGTCCTCACGGGCTGGGCACCCGTCGCCGCAGCGGCCGACGGCGGGCTCCCCGCCCCGGTCCTGGACCTGCGCTTCGAGGGTGACCTGGCCGACGCCTCGTCGGCGGCGCACCCGGTCACCGTCAAGGGGCACGCGGGATCGACGACGACCAACCTGGGCTGGGGCCCGGGGGTCGCCGAGGGTTCGCAGGCCGTCGAGCTGGGAGGCAGCACGTTCCTCGACCTGGGCGCGTCGACCGACCTGCAGCCCGAGGACCTGACGCTGTCGTTCTGGCTGCGACCCAGCGGGAAGATGACCGGTGAGCAGGTCGTGAGCTGGAACAAGGGCGCGTACAACTCGGACGGCTGGTACCTGTCCTCCGAGTCGGACACGTCGCCGCTCGCGCTGTCGGTCGGCCCGGCGTCGGGCCAGCCCTACAAGGTCCGGGTGGCCTCGGCGGACCGTGCGTCGTTCCTCCCCGCGGACGAGTGGACGCACCTCGTGGTCACGTACGACGCGGCGACCAAGGACGTGGCCTTCTACCGCAACGGTGAGCAGGTCCCGGCGACCGTCGCGAGCCCGATCGGCTCGGGCGGCGCGACCGGCGTCCTGGGCTCGTCGCCCACGCTGCCCAAGACCATCGGGTTCAACGGACCGTCCTACAACGGCTCCTACCTGCGGGCGGGGCTCGACGAGTACCGCCTGTACGACGGCGTCGCGTCGCTCGCCGACGTCGTCGGGCTCTACGAGGAGTCCGGCCGGGTGATCGACCGCGAGGCCGTCGCGCAGGCGGACGCCGACGGGCTCACGCTGCCCGAGCGGGTCACGGTCGCGCTGATCCTGTCGGCCAAGGGCTCGCGCGGCTCGGCCGTCACGTGGGCCTCGTCGGCCCCGGACGTCGTCGCGACCGACGGCACCGTGAACCGGCCCGCCGAGGGCGAGGACGATGCCGAGGTCACCCTGACCGCGACCGCGCGCTACCTCGACGGCAAGCCTGTCACGCGCGAGTTCCCCGTGGTCGTCCCTGCGCTGGTGTCGATGGACCCGCTCGAGAACAGCGGCCTGCCCTCGGTCCTGCTGTCGGACGACTTCCTGAACAACGCCGCGTCCAAGGAGCAGGACTACCTCCTGAGCCTGAGCTCGGAGAAGTTCCTCTACGAGTTCTACAAGGTCGCCGGCCTGGAGCCCACGACCCCGCAGGGGTACGGCGGCTGGGAGCGCAGCGACGCGGTGAACTTCCGCGGCCACGCGTTCGGGCACTACATGTCGGCCCTCGCGATGTCGTACTCGGGCACGCCCGACGGTGCGACCAAGGACGCGCTGGCGGCCGAGATCGTCGCGGCCGTCGACGGCCTCGAGCGGGTGCAGGACGCCTACGGCGCGGCCCACCCGGGCAGCGCGGGCTACGTCTCGGCGTTCCGTGAGAGCGTCCTGGACCAGGTGCAGGGCACCGGGCCTTCCGACGAGAACGTGATCGTGCCCTGGTACAACCTGCACAAGGTGCTCGCGGGCCTGCTGGACGTCGCGGAGTACGTCGACGGGCCCACGGGGGACAAGGCGCGCGAGGTCGCGACCGGGTTCGGCCTGTACGTGTCCGGCCGGGTCTCGAAGCTCCCGAGCACCGACGTGCTGCTGCGCACCGAGTACGGCGGCATGAACGAGGCGCTCTACGAGCTGTTCGACCTCACCGGCGACGTCCGCATCAAGGACGCCGCCGAGGCCTTCGACGAGGTGACGCTCTTCCGGCAGCTCGCGTCGGGCCAGGACGTCCTGGCGGGCAAGCACGCCAACACGACGATCCCCAAGCTCATCGGTGCGCTCAAGCGCTACACGGTGTTCACGCAGAACCCCGAGTACTACGACCTGCTGACCCCGCAGGAGAAGGAGGAGCTGCCGATGTACCTCGCGGCGGCCGAGAACTTCTTCGACATCGTGGTCGAGCACCACACGTACGTGACCGGTGCCAACAGCCAGTCGGAGCACTTCCACGCGGCCGACTCGTTGTTCGACCGGGCTGCGAACCAGGGGACGCACGCCAACGCGGAGACGTCCGAGACCTGCAACGAGTACAACATGCTCAAGCTGTCGCGCGAGCTCTTCCGGCTGAGCAAGGACGTGCGGTACGCGGACTACTACGAGAACACGTTCATCAACACGATCCTCGCCTCGCAGAACCCCGAGACGGGCACCACGACGTACTTCAACCCCATGGCGCCCGGGTACCACAAGGTGTTCAACCTGCCCTTCACCGAGTTCTGGTGCTGCACCGGGACCGGCATGGAGAACTTCTCCAAGCTGGGCGACTCGATCTACTTCACGGGGCAGGGATCGGTCTACGTCAACATGTTCTTCAGCTCGACGTTCGAGCACGCGGAGCAGAACCTGGTGCTGACCCAGTCCGCGAACCTCCCCAACGAGGACACGGTCCGGTTCACGGTCGGTGCGCTCGACGGCGGAGCGGTCGCCGAGAGCACCACGCTGCGCCTGCGCGTGCCCGACTGGATCGCGGGCGAGCCGGCCGTGACCGTCAACGGCGCCACGGTCACCCCGATCGTCTCGCGCGGCTACGTGGTCCTGGCCGACGTCCGGGCGGGTGACGAGATCGCGTACACGATGCCGCTCGACGTCACGCTGCACAGCACGGCCGACAACGAGAGCTTCGTGGCCTTCAAGTACGGTCCCGTGGTGCTCAGCGCGGGGCTCGGCACCCGTGACCAGGGCGGCTCGGTGGGCACCGGGATCCTGGTGCGCATCTCGACGTTCGACCCGGACGCGCAGACGACCATCACCACGGAGGGCATGGACGCGGCCACGTGGAAGGAGCATCTCGCGGAGAACGTCGTGCGCATCGAGGACTCGGCCGCGGGCGACGTGCAGTTCGTGCTGAAGAACACCTCGGACGCGGGCGACCTGGTGTACGCCCCGCACACCTCGCGCTGGAACGAGCGCTACGGCATCTACATGAACCTCGAGGAGCCCGACGGCCAGGCCGCGCAGGACCGGATCCTGCGGGCCAAGCAGGAGGAACGTGCGAAGGACCTGACGATCGACAGCCTCACGAGCTTCGACAACAACAACTTCGAGAACGCGAAGAACCTGCGCTCGAGCTCGTCGGGCGTCGGGGTGTTCGCGGGGCGCCAGTACCGTGACGCCCAGGCGGGCGGGTGGTTCAGCTACGACCTGGAGATCGACCCGGACGCGGACGAGAACTACCTGGGTGCGACGTTCTACTCGGGTGACCGCGGGCGCAGCTTCGACGTGTACGTCGACGACGTGCGGCTCAAGACCGTCACCGTGACCGACAAGGCGGAGAACAAGGACGAGCAGGGCTTCTACGTCGACTCGACCGAGATCCCGGCCCGGTTCCTCGAGCTCGGCCCGGACACCCGCTACAAGAAGGACAGCAGCGGGAACCTCGTCCTGGACGAGGACGGTCAGAAGATCCCCGTCGTCACGGTCCGCTTCCAGTCGACGGGCGGGCTCGTGGGCGGGTTGTTCGGGGTCAGGACGGACCGCTCGGCGGTGTTCGACAGCATCCCGGAGCTCTCGGGACTCTCGTTCGACACGGGCGTCCTCGCCCCGGAGTTCTCGCCCGCGCACGCGGGCTACGAGCTCCGGGTCGCGCCGGGGACGACCGCGGTCACGCTCGACGCCGACCCGCACGTGGCGAGCGGCCTGGTCAGGGTCGACGGGATCCTGGTCGACGACACGATCGGGCGCCGGGTCGCGCTCGCCCCTGACGGCGGTCCGACGACGGTCGAGATCACGGCGGTCGCGCAGGACCACACGACGTCGACGACCTACACCGTGACGATCGTCGCGGCCGACGCCCCGGCCGAGACCGTCGAGATCGCCGTCGACGTCACGCCCCGCTGCGTCGCGGGCAAGGTCCAGCTCGCGGTGCGGGCCGTCAACGGTGAGGCCGTGCCGGTCGACGTGAAGATCACGACGGCGTCGGGCGTGAAGTCCTTCACCGGGGTGGCGCCGGGCAAGAGCGCGTCCCAGACGTTCGCCGTGCGGGCCTCGAGCCTGGCCGCGGGCAGCGTGACGGTGTCCGCGAGCGCGGTCCTCGACGGTGCTCCGGTGACGAGCGTGGTCGAGGTCGAGCACGACTCGCTCACCTGCGGCTGACAGGTCGCCGGGCCGGTGCGGCCGGGACGTGCTCCCGGC
>NZ_JBHXBO010000011.1:11058-39990 GCF_042726775.1 Oerskovia sp. NPDC060287 | reverse complement strand
GTGGTCCGTTCTCCGTCGAGTGTTTTGTAAAATGGTGACGATACGAGGTCTGACACTGGGCGCGCTCCTACCACAAAAACTGGCATTTCTAACGGGCGCCGCCAGCCGGGGGCGCCCCTCGATGTTACCGACCTCGGCCGGTGGAGTGCGTATCTCGACCGGTCAGTCGTTGGCCTTCTTGGCCTTCTCGGCCAGGGCGTCGACGTGGCCGTCGACCGAGTCGGGCGCGATTCCCTTGATCTTCTCCGCGACGTCGTCGATCTTGTCGTCGGTCAGGAACTCCTTGGCCTTGTCGAGCAGACCCCCCAGACCCTCCTTGGCCTCGCCGGCAGCGGCCGCAGCCTTGTCCTTCGCCTCGTCGATACCCATGTTCGGCTCCTCGCGTCACGTCGTGCGGTGAGGCTCGTGCCTCACCACTCGGCAAACTACCGCCGCCCTGCGGATCCTTCCTGGCGAAGACACGCCGGGCGAGCTCGAGATCACCCACGACGACCCCCCTCCTCCTCCGGGCCGGGTGGTGAGCCGCCCGGTGAGGTCGTGTCGAGTGAGGTACGCGCTTGGCACACTATTTTGAACAAGGAGACGGCGATGTCCGCAAAGTGTGAGATGTACGATTCCGAGTGCATCCCGAGTGCTCCGCTCCCTGGCGTCGCCCCGCGCGCCCCGGCCCGCCGAGCGGGCATCATGTCGCCCGTGCCCTACACCCCCGTCCACGCCCTCGTCGCCCTCCCCCTCGCCGGCAGGCGGGCGCGTCGCGCGTTCTCCCCCGCCCTCCTCCTCTGGGCGCTGCCGGCGTTCACGATCGGCGCGATGGTCCCGGACGCTCCCCTGTTCCTCGACGTGCTGTGGCCCGGTACCGACGAGCTGGCCCACCCCACGCACCGTCTGCTGGGCGTCGTGACCGTCGACCTCGCCCTCACCGTGGCCTTCACGGCCCTGTGGGTCCTCGTGGTCCGCGGGCCCTACCTCGCCGCACTGCCTCGCCGGACACCCCTCTCCCCCGACGTGTCGACCCGGACCGCGCGCCCCCTCGCGATCGCGGCCGCCGTCGCCGGGTTCGCCGTGGCGGGGACGCTCACCCACGTCCTCTGGGACGACTTCACGCACCTGCGCGGGACCACTGTCCAGACCTGGGACGTCCTGCGGACCCCGGTCGCCGGGGTCGCGGCGTACAAGTACCTCCAGCACGGGAGCTCGTTCCTCGGGTTCGTCGCCCTCGCGGCCCTCGTCGTGCGCTGGTGGCGGACCGCTCGGCCCGTCGCGGCGCGGCAGCACCTGCGCTCCGCGGTCCTGGCCGTGGCGGCCGGCGCCGTGGTGGGGGTGCTCGGAGCGGTCGTGCGCCTGCTCGCGACCGACCAGGCGGTGACCGTCTTCTCGCTCGCCCGTCTCGCCGCGACCTACCCGGTGCTCGGAGCGGGCCTGGGGCTGGTCGTGTGGGCAACCGTGCGGACCGCTACCTCCCGTCGGGAGGCCGGGCGGCCCGTGTCCACGGGCGCTCCCGTCCCACCCTCGGACCGAGGGGGCCCGACGGCGTCACGTGCGTGACGTCGTCGGCTCCACCGGGCGCTCCGGTCAGGTGGGACGCACGTCCGCGCGGCGCTGCGCCTCCTCCGCGACCCCGCGCAACCGCTGGACGTAGGCAGACCATTCCTGGTCCGACAGCGGCGGGAGGTTGTCGCCGTCCGCCCTGAGCCCCGCGCTCCCGTCGGTGAGCTCGCGCAGGATGTCGGCGTGTCCCGCGTGACGGGTCAGGTCGCTCGTGACGTGCACCATGACCTGGAACAACGTGACGTCGGCGATCTCGGCAGGCCACCACAGGACGCGGCCGAGCGCGTCGAGGTCGAGCGCCGCGATCGTCTCGTCCGCGAACGTCCAGACCCTCCGGTAGAGGTCCACGACCGAGTCGGTGGAATCCTCGGCGGTCGCCCACATGTCGGCGTTGTCCTCGGCGTCCTCGGCGGCCCACGCGACCTCCTCCGGCGTGGGCCACGCCCGCCCGAACGTGCGACCGAAGTAGTCGATCTCCACCCCGGCGGCGTGCCTGACGAGGCCGAGCAGGTTCGTCCCCGTCGGGGTCGACGGCCATCGGGCAGCCCGTTCGTCGAGGCCGTCGAGCTTCCAGAGGAGCGCGTCGCGCGCTGCCTGGAGGTACCGCTGCAGGGTCGCCTTGTGGTCGGGCGCGTTCACGGCGTCGGACGGCTCGGACGCCGCCGCGGTCTGGGTGCTCTCCATCGGTCGAGTCTGCTGCCGCGGTCGAGGGGTGGCAAGACCGGGGCCCGTCCGTCTCCGGGACGACCGGGTTCCCCACCGGAGACGGTCGAGCATGGAGCCCCGGTCGGCGCGGTGCGTGCACGGCCGGACGGGTCGGCGCACGCCCCTGTGCCGCTCGGGTACCGGTACCGGCACGACCTCCCACGCGAGCCGGTCCGGCCGTATGTTCGAGACGTGCGGACCGTCCGGGCTCCGGCCCAGGCCTCGATGCGAGCCGACACCGACCGACGCGAGGAGCGACCACCATGACAGGACCGACGACGGCCTGGACCACCGACGAGCTGGACAGGATCGGCCGGGCCGAGGAGCTGCAGGTCTCCTCGAGGCGGCCCGACGGGACGCTGCGGCCGTACGTGACGATCTGGGTCGTGCGCGTGGGCGACGAGATCTACGTGCGCTCGGCCTACGGCCGTGAGAACGGGTGGTTCCGCCGTGCCCTCGTCGACCCGCGAGGCCGCGTCCGCGCCGGACGGGTCGAGAAGGACGTGGCGTTCGTCGAACCTCCGGGCACCGTGCACCCGGCCGTCGACGCGGCCTACCACGCCAAGTACGACCGGCACGGTCCGGAGATCGTCGGCACCGTGACCGGGACCGCAGGGGCCGCCGCGACCTTCCGTCTCGAGCCGCTCTCGTCCTAGCGCCGCGTCCGGGCGGGCCCCTCACCCCGCGGGTGCGACGTCGTCGACCGCTCTGAGCCCGTTGAGCGCGCGCGGGTAGCCGATGTACGGCACGAGCTGGGTCACCACGTCCACGAGGACCTCCCGTCCGTTGCCGACGTTGCCGTTCGCGGCCACGTGCCCGCGCACCTGCGGGTCGCAGCCACCGAGCGCGACGAGCATCGCGAACGTGAGGAGCTCGCGCGTGGGCAGGTCGAGCCCCGTGCGCGTGTAGTGGTCGCCGAAGCAGTTCGCGGACAGCAGGCGCTGGACGTGCACCTGGTCCGCGGGCGCGTTCGTGTAGAGCGACTCGACGACGTCGGCACCCACGATCTCCCGCTGGACGGCCAGCCCCATGGTGGCCCGGTCGTGCGGGGTCGTCGTCGACTGGCCCGGCAGCGGGAGCTCGACGCCGTGCTCGACCAGGACCTCGTTCGTGACGTGCAGGGCGTCGAGGACCTTGGCCATGCCCACGTACGGCACGCACTGGTAGACGATCTCCTTGACCTCGACGGGCGTGACGCCGACCGCGAGCGCCGCGCCGAGCATGGCCCGGTACTCCGCGGCCCCCTGGCACGCGACCAGCGCCGCGAGCTGGACCATGAGCCGGGTCCTCGGTGCGAGGCGGCTGTCGCGCAGGACCTCGTCGAACGCGAGGTCCTCGAAGTGCTCGACGAGCTCGGGGTCGGTGAACGCGAGCGTCGAGACCCGTCCTGGGAAGAGCTCGTCGCGCTGGGCACGGGCGGCGTCGCTGGGAGCCATGGGTGTTCTCCTCGTCGTGCGTGCGGGTCCGGGACGCTGCCCGGCGCGGCGCCCCGGTGGGCGCCGTCTCCAGTCCACGATGCTCCGGGCCGGGCCGCACCCGGGAGGCCCGGGTGGTCCGGGTACCGGTAGGGCTCCTCCCGGGGTCTCGGCCGGGAAGGGCCCGCTCGCCCGACGGCGTCGCGCCCCAGGTCGCCTGTCGTGGGTTCGCGGCGGTGCGGCCTGGGTAGGGTGTGCGCGTGACGAAGATCTCCCTCCCCCCGCTGCACTGGTTGTCCCACGAAGGCGCAGGTCAGGTCGACGGTGACGCCGTGACCCTGACGGCCCCGGCCGGCACCGACTGGACCGACGACGCCCTGGGTGCGCCGCCCCAGCACGCGGCCCCGGCCCTGGTGTTCGACGCCCCCGCCGAGCTGGCGCTGTCCGCGCGGGTCCGGGTGCCGTCGGAGCGCACGACGTTCGACGCGGGCGCCCTGGTCCTGTGGGCCGACGAGGCGCACTGGGCCAAGCTCTGCTTCGAGCAGTCGCCCCAGGGGCGGGCCATGGTCGTCTCGACCGTCACGAACGAGTACACCGACGACTGCAACTCGTGGGACGTCGACGACGAGTCGGTCCACCTGCGGATCGTCCGCACCGGGCCCGGGTGGGCCTTCCACGCCTCGCGCGACGGAGAGGCCTGGGAGTTCGTCCGCCTCTTCCGCCTCTACACCGACCTGCCCGTCAGCATCGGGTTCCTCGCGCAGGCGCCCATGGGCGAGGCGTGCACCGCGGTCTTCGACCGGATCGTCCTGGACGACGCCGCGCCGAGCGACCTGCGCGACGGGAGCTGACCGCGCAGGGAGCACCCACCGACGACGCGCGGGCCCGGAGAGCCTGTCGCGGACCTGCCCGCCGGACGGGGGCTACGTCGTGGAGGCGAGCTCCCGCAGAGGTGGCTGGGACTCGAGCAGGACACGCGCGACGGCGCGTGCCCTCTCGAACGGATGCGTGAAGGTCTCCATCCCGACCGTGACGATCGCACCCTCGTAGAGCAGCATCATCGCCCTCGCCAGCGACGAGGCGTCCTGCATCCCGGCCTGCCGGCACAGCTCGTCGAACAGCTCCAGCAGCCATGCCTTCTGGCGCGACACCTCGCCGAACACCGGGTGCCCGTCGTGCCCGTCCCCGACCTCGGCCCGCGCGTTGATGGCGCTGCAACCCTTGGGACTGTTCGCGTCGGACCAGGAGATGGCCGCGTCGAAGACCGTCAGCACGCGCTCGACGCCCGGTGCGGGCACCCGTGCCAGGTGGGCCTCGACGTGGTCCCGCCACCTGGCGTCCCTGTGCTGGAGGTACGCGACGACGAGCGCTTCCTTGGAACCGAACCGGTCGTACAGCGTCTTCTTGGTCACCCCTGCGGACTCGGCGATCGTGTCGACCCCGACCGAGTGGATGCCGCGTTCGTAGAACAGGCGCGACGCGGCGTCGAGAACGCGGCGGGCGCCTGGCGTCAGGGGGGTGAGCTCGGGGACCGGCATGACGTCGACTATACCAATCTGTATAGTCGCCGCATGAGTAAACAGATCGGTCTACTGCATCGCGGGGTGACGCTCCTGGCAGCGGTCGCCTTCGTGGCGACCTGGAGCTCGGGGTTCCTCGTCCCGGCCCTCGCCGTCGTCGAGGTCTCACCGCTCACGTTGCTCGTCTGGCGGTTCGTCCCCCTGGCGGCCGTGCTGCTCGTCCTGGCCCTCGCCCGCGGCGTCGCCCGCAGCGCCGGCGCGGCGGTGCTCCGACGCCAGGCCGTCATCGGTCTGTTCGCCCAGTTCGGCTACTGCGTCTTCGTCTACGCCGCGATAGCGGCCGGCATCGCGACGGGCACCGTCGCCCTGATCGACGCCGTGCAGCCGCTCGTGGTCGCGGTGCTCGTGGGCCCGCTGCTGGGCCTCCAGGTGCGTGGAGCACAGTGGGCGGGGCTGGCCGTCGGCGCCCTGGGGGTGCTGCTGGTCGTGCGGTCGCAGCTCGAGGGTGCCTCGGCACACCCGTCGGCGTACCTCCTGCCCCTTCTCGCCATGTCGTGCCTGATCGTCGCCACCTTCCTCCAGCGTCGGTCGGTCGCGCAGGCCGGAGTGCTCACGACGCTGACCGTGCACGTCGTCGTGACGGCTGCAGCGCTCGTCGTGGTCGCTGCGGCGACGGGGACGCTCGCGCCGCCCGCGTCGGCGACGTTCTGGCTCGCGGCCGGCTTCGCGGCCGCGTTCCCCACGCTGGCCGCCTACGGTCTCTACTGGTGGCTGCTGCGCCGGGTGGGCGTCACGGCGCTCAACGCGCTCCTCTTCCTGATCGCACCGGCGACGGCCGCCGGGGGTGCGGTGCTCCTCGGCGAGAACCTCACGGTCGTCACCCTCGTCGGGTTCGCGCTCTGCGGAGCCGGCGTGGCCGTCGTGTTGGCCTACGAGACCTCCGCGGCGGCGGACACCGGGCCGCGGGCGCGGGCGACGCGCCCGGATGAACCAGGCGGCTGCGAGGCGAAGGCGCCGGGGCGACCCGTCGCGCTCACCGCGGCGGGTACAGCTCGGGCGCCCCGGGGGGATCCTCCCCGACCAGGCCGTCGATCGACTCGCGGATCAGGTCGGCGTGCCCGACGTGCCGGGCGTACTCCTCGATGAGGTCGACCAGGACACGGCGCAGGCTCGACCTCTCGCCGTCGTCCCCTGGCTGCCAGACGAGCCGACGGTCCAGCCCGCCGTCGGCCAGCGCCTCGTCGACCGCCGCACGCGCCCGGACGACCGCCGTGCGCCACAGCTCGTACAGATACTGCGGGCTGTCGTGCGCCGCAGAGGTCCAGGGCCACTCCGGGGACAGGTCCCAGTCGACCGTGTCCCAGGGCTCGCCCGGCGCCCTGCCGTGGAGCATGGTCGAGAACCAGAGCTCCTCGGCGAACGCGAGATGCTTGAGAAGACCGCCGAGCGTGATCGCAGAGGCCGCGACCCTGACCCCGAGGTCCTCGGCGTCGAGCCCGCCGACCTTCCACGCGAACGTCGCCCGCTGACGCTCGAGCGAGCCGAGGAGCGTCGCGACCTCGTCCCCCGCGACGGGCGGCTCGATCAGCTCCCGGTCGTGCGTCGCCTCGTCCATGAGCTCCTCCAGGTGGGTGCGATCCGACCGTTCCCACTGTAGGCAGCACAGGCTCTGGCCGGGCGACGAGCGCGCACGCGCTCGAGGCCGATCAGCCGCGGCGCGCAAGACGCGGGTAGTCGATCACGAGGCCGTCGGCGTCGACCGTGAGGTCGGCCGTGAAGTCTCGTGAGGCGCTCGTGTAGGTGACGACCCCGCGCCCGATAGCCGGGTCGTACGGGGCGCCGGCCGCGTACACCTGCTCGCTGCGCACGACGCGGAGCGAGGGGACGTCGACCCAGGCCATGGTCAACGCGGTCACCGCGGGAGCCTGCGCACCCAGGAGCCCCAGACGCAGGATCGGCATGGAGTTCGTCACGGGGCACAGCGCGAGGTCGCAGTCGAGCGCGCCCGCGAGCGCCGCCGGGTCCTCGAGGCCGGGGGTCGCGAGGTCGACCGGGGCCGCACCGGAGTGCGAGACCTCCGCGCTCCACTCTCCTGACCCCGCCCGCTCGAGCTGGAGGTCCCGGGACCAGCCCTGTCCCCGCACCGTCACCTCGAGCCGGCGCGTGACCCAGTGCGGCCCGGTGGTCAGGGACCAGGCCGTCACGTAGGTCGGGCCGCGTGACGTACCGAGGCACTCGAACCGGTCCGCGCCGAGCGAGAGGACCGCGGTGTCCACGCGGTCCGGGTCGTCCTCCCCCACCCACGAGACGTGTCGACGCGTCATGTCCACGCTCCTTCGTCACGAGCGGTGCACGGGCCCTGCCCGTACCGTTCCTGCCGGTCTACCAGGCTTCCGACGGGCTCGACACCCGGACGACGCGCGACTCTCGCGCGACGCCTGGGGAGCCCCTGTGCCGCCGCCCGGCGCGGACGACAGGCGGGCCCTTGGTCCGACGACGCGGGTGACCAACGTCCCGACCTCAGGGAGGAAGGTCCCGGCTCGCCCGGGATTGGCCACTACATGTGGGCTTACATGGGTGTAATTGCTACTACATCTAGTTCCAACTGCGTCTCGGCGCGCCGGTGAGATCGTGCCGGCCCGAGGCGTCCGTCGAGAGGTTGTGGTCGCACATGAGCCCGGTCGAGGTCGCGCAGGACGAGGACGTCGCGTCACAGGAGGCGACGTCCCTGACGGTGCTCAAGAGGGACGGACGTCGGCTCCCCTTCGACGACGCCCGCATCCGGGCGGCGCTCCGCAAGGCCTACGAGGACGTCCACGGCGACCTCTCGCCCCTCGTCGAGCAGACCCTCGACGGCGTGCTCGAGCGGGTGGTCGCGGAGATCTCGGTGCGCTTCGCCGACGTCGTCCAGATCTACGAGATCCAGGCCGTGGTCGAGCACGAGCTCCTCGAGTCGCGCGAGTACGACGTGGCCCGCGCCTACATCGACTACCGGGTCCAGCGGGACTTCGCGCGCAGCAGGTCGACCGACCTCAACCACTCGATCGTCGGCCTCATCAGCAAGGACTCGGCGGTCGTCTACGAGAACGCGAACAAGGACTCGGACGTCTTCAACACCCAGCGCGACCTGACGGCCGGGGCCGTGGGCAAGGCGGTCGGCCTGCGCATGCTGCCGCCGCACGTGGCCAACGCGCACCAGAAGGGCGACATCCACTACCACGACCTCGACTACCACCCCTACGCGCCCATGACGAACTGCTGCCTGATCGACTTCCGGACCATGCTGTCCGAGGGGTTCCGCATCGGCAACGCCCAGGTCGAGCCGCCCCGCTCGATCCAGACCGCGGCCGCGCAGATCACGCAGATCATCGCGAACGTCGCCTCGAGCCAGTACGGCGGGTGCTCGGTCAACCGGATCGACGAGCTCCTGGCCCCCTACGCCGCGCTGAACCACGCCAAGCACCTCGTCGAGGCCGAGCGCTGGATCCCGGACGCCTCGGCGCACGACGCGTACGCCCGGGCCAAGACGTCCAAGGACATCTACGACGCGATGCAGAGCCTCGAGTACGAGATCAACACGCTCTTCACGTCCAACGGGCAGACGCCGTTCACCTCGGTCGGGTTCGGGCTCGGCACGGGCTGGCTCGAGCGCGAGATCCAGCGCGCGATCCTGCAGATCCGGCTCAAGGGGCTGGGCGCCGAGGGGCGCACCGCGATCTTCCCCAAGCTGATCTACACGTTGCGGCGCGGCCTCAACCTGGAACCGGGGGACGAGAACTACGACATCAAGGAGCTCGCGGTCGAGTGCGCGACCAAGCGCATGTACCCCGACGTGCTGAGCTACGACAAGATCGTCGAGCTCACGGGCAGCTTCAAGATGCCCATGGGCTGCCGCTCGTTCCTGCAGGGCTGGCAGGACGAGGACGGGAACGACGTCGTCGAGGGCCGTATGAACCTCGGCGTCGTGACGCTCAACCTGCCGCGCATCGCCCTCGAGGCCCAGGGCAGCCAGGAGGCGTTCTGGGCGCTGCTCGAGGAGCGGCTCGTCACGGTGCGCGACGCGCTGGTGTACCGGATCGAGCGCTGCAAGCAGGCCGTGCCGGGCAACGCCCCGATCCTGTACGTGCACGGAGCGTTCGGCGAACGTCTCGCGCCCGAGGACGACGTCGACCAGCTCTTCCGCGCGGGGCGCGCGACGGTCTCGCTCGGGTACATCGGGTTGTACGAGGTCGCCGCGGCCTTCTACGGGGGCGCCTGGGAGCAGGACCCCGAGGCCAAGGAGCTCACGCTGCGGGTGCTGCGCGAGCTGCACGCGCACACCCGGGCCTGGACGGCCGAGCACGGCTACCACTTCAGCGTGTACTCGACGCCGAGCGAGAGCCTGACGGACCGGTTCGCCCGCATGGACCGCGAGAAGTTCGGCGAGGTCGCGGACATCACCGACAAGGAGTACTACACCAACAGCTTCCACTACGACGTGCGCAAGGACCCGACGCCGTTCGAGAAGCTCGACTTCGAGATGGACTACCCGCAGTACGCGTCGGGTGGGTTCATCCACTACTGCGAGTACCCCGTGCTCCAGCAGAACCCCAAGGCGCTCGAGGCCGTGTGGGACTACGCCTACGACCGCGTGGGGTACCTGGGCACGAACACCCCGATCGACCGCTGCTACGCGTGCGGCTACGCGGGCGACTTCACGCCGACCGCGCGCGGCTTCGCGTGCCCGGGCTGCGGGAACACCGACCCGCGGACGTGCGACGTCGTCAAGCGCACGTGCGGGTACCTGGGCAACCCGCAGCAGCGGCCCATGGTGCACGGCCGGCACGTCGAGATCTCCTCGCGCGTCAAGCACATGGCCGGACCCGTGAGCCTCGGCGAGGTCGGCGTCGCCGGGGTGGTTCGCGGCGCGACGCTCGCGGCCCCCACGGGCCCCGCGGAAGCCTGAGGCCGTCGTGCCGCGGGAGCCGCAGCCGGGCTGGCGCTCGGAGCGCTTCAGCCAGGGCTACGTCGCGGACTACAAGCCGTTCGTGTTCGTCGACGGCGAGGGCGTGCGCTGCAGCCTCTACGTGAGCGGGTGCCTGTTCGCGTGCGAGGGCTGCTTCAACGAGGCGACCTGGAGCTTTCGCTACGGCTCCGCGTACACCGACGAGCTCGAGGACCGCATCCTGGCGGACCTCGCGCACGAGTCGGTGCAGGGCCTGTCGCTGCTCGGCGGCGAGCCGTTCCTCAACACGGGCGTGTGCCTGCGGCTCGTGCGTCGCGTGCGTGAGCGGTTCGGCCGGTCCAAGGACGTGTGGTGCTGGAGCGGGTTCACGCTCGAGGAGCTGCGCGAGGGCTCGCAGGACAAGCAGGACCTCCTCGCAGGTCTCGACGTCCTGGTCGACGGCCGGTTCGAGATCGCGCGCCGCGACCTCACGCTCCCGTTCCGCGGGAGCACCAACCAGCGCGTCCTGTCGGTCCCGGCCTCGCTCGCTGCGCGCAGCGCGGTCCCGTGGTCGCCGGCGCGCGAGACCCGGCGGAGCGCCTGACCTCCCCTGCCCGACGGCGTCGCGCCCCTTCCGCGCGAAGGTCCGCGACGTCGTCGGGCAGGCCGGGACGACGCGGCGCTGGTCTCCTCGGCGTGGGACCGACCCTCCGACGGGGTCGAGACGGGGTAGAACTGGGTGATGCGCACGAACCCCCACGAACTCACCCATCAGGTGCTGGCCGCCCGCGGCGTCGGCGGCCACCGCCAGTACCGCATCCCCGCCCTCGCCGTCACCACGCGAGGAACCGTCCTCGCGGCCTACGACGGGCGCCCCAACCTCGACGACCTGCCGAACACGATCGACCTCCTGGTCCGCCGTAGCCTCGACCACGGACGCACCTGGGAGCCCCAGCAGGACGTGCGCGTCGGCACGGGGCTCCAGGGGTTCGGCGACCCGAGCCTGCTCGTCGACAAGGTCACCGGACGGGTCTTCTGCTTCCACGCCGCAGGGACCCACGCGGGGTTCTTCGAGGCTGCCCCGGGCCTCGAGCCCGAGGACGACGTCCAGCACGTCGACCTGTCCTTCTCCGACGACGACGGCCTGACGTGGAGCCACCGCCGCGTGACGGCCTCGCTCAAGCCGCAGGGCGTCACGGGACTGTTCGCGGCGGCCGGCGCGGGCATCCAGCTCGAGACGGGACCGTACGCGGGCCGGCTGGTCCAGCAGATGGTCCTGCTCCTGCACGGCGAGATCCGCGCCGCGTCGGCCTACTCGGACGACCACGGCGACTCCTGGACCCTGGGCGACCCCACGGGCCCCGGCGCCAACGAGAACAAGGTCGTCGAGCTGAGCGACGGCCGCATCCTGCTGAGCTCGCGCGCGAAGGGCTGCCGGTTGCAGGCCGTCTCGACCGACGGCGGCCACACCTACGGGCCGCTGACACCGGTGCCGGACCTGCCCGACCCGAGCGACAACGGGAGCGTCCTGCGGCTCGGTGCCCCGACCGACCCGGCCGCTCCCCTGCTCGCGACGACCAACCGCGACGCCGACCTGCGCCGCAACACCGTGCTCAGCGTGTCGCACGACGAGGGCGCGACCTGGCGGCCCGCCCTGACGATCTGCGCGGGCTCGAGCGCCTACTCGACGGGAGCCGTGCTCGCCGACGGGGCCCTCGGGGTGCTCTACGAGCGTGACGGGTACCGCGAGATCGTCTTCGCGCGGGTCGAGCCCGAGGCGCTCTCTCCCGCAGCCCTCGGGGAGGCCGTCGAGACATTCGTGGACGACGACGGCGGCGAGTTCACCATGGTGCTGCGCTCGATCACCCCGGGGCGCCCCGCGCAGTGGGTCAGCGTGGGCGCGTCGCACGTCATCTCGGCCGAGGGCGGCGACTGGGGCGTGCACACCTGGAAGGAGATCGGGCAGGGGTACGACGGCGACCAGGTGCTCGGCACGCGCGAGGCCCAGGACGCCAACTACGGGCCGGCTGCGCCGGGCCTGCGGGCCGGCGACATCCTCGCGTTCACCGGGCGCTACCGGCACCAGGGCGAGGTGCCCGTCAGCGCTGGGCTGAGCGGGAGCTTCGACGGCGACGTCCCCGCCGACTTCCCCGCCGTCCGGCTCTCTCCCGGTGAGGCCGTCCTGTACTTCACGCCGACCTACACCGTGACCGCGGACGACGTGGCACGCGGCGAGGCTCGCGTCGAGTGCGCGGTCCAGGCCGGCGACGCCCGCTTCGAGCGGGCGTTCCGCGCGGACACCGTGACCGGCGAGGTCGTGCCGGTCGAGCGCTGACGGCCCTCCCCCGGACCGCAGACCCGCGGGCGCGCGATCCGGGGGCGCGGGTCAGGGCGGTGCGTCGGGGAGGGCGCGGGCCTCGGCGTCGGCGTCGGCGTCGGACGTGAGGTCGGTGCGGGTGTGGGCTCGTTCGCCCTGCGGGCCGAACAGGCTGAGCACCTCGGCGCCCTCCCGGCCCGTGCTGCCGAACCAGTGGGGCGTGCGGGTGTCGAACTCGGCGACCTCCCCGGCGTCGAGGACGAGGTCCCGGTCGCCCACGACGAGCCGCAGCCGGCCGGTCAGCACGTACAGCCACTCGTAGCCGTCGTGCGTCGTGAGCACGGGCTCGGCAGCCTTGCGCGGGACGAGGATCTTCCAGGCGTGCTGGCTCGCGGGCTGCCGGGTCAGGGGCACGACGACCCTGCCGTTGACCCTGCGAGGCGTGAGCCGGATGCGGGGGTCTCCCGTCTCCGGGGCGCGCACGAGCTCGTCGAGCGGTACGCGGTACGCGTGGGCGAGCAGCAGGAGGAGCTCGAGGCTCGGCTTGCGCCCCCCGGTCTCGAGGCGTGACAGCGTGCTCTTCGAGATCCCCGTGGTGTCCGCGAGCGCCGCGAGGGTGATCCCGCGTCGCCGCCGGAGGGCGCCGAGCCGTGGCCCGACCTGGTCGAGCGCGCGCCCGATCGTTGCTGTGGGGTCGTCCATCCCACCATCCCACCATCGCGTCCCAGTTCCGGCAACATCCATTGCCGAGACCGGGTCGCAGCGGGCAGCCTCGGCGGTATGAACCCCACCCCGAACGCACCACGCTCCCGGTCCGTCCTCGTGGGCGCGCTCGCGCTCGCCACGCTCCTGGCCTCGCTCGGCACGAGCGTCGCGAACGTCGCGCTGCCCACGCTCGCGCACGAGCTCGGAGCGCCCTTCGGCCGGGTGCAGTGGGTCGTCCTGTCGTACCTGCTGTCGATGACCGTGACCGCGGTCGCCGTGGGGAGGCTCGGGGACTCCCTCGGGCGACAGCGGGTGCTCCTCGCGGGCCTCGGTGTGTTCACGGTCGCGACGCTCGCCTGCGCACTGGCCCCCACGCTCGCGGTGCTCGTCGCCGCCCGCTCGCTGCAGGGGGTCGGCGCCGCGGTCATGATCGCGCTCCCCCTCGCGCTCGTACGGGACGTCGTGCCCGAGGGGCGCACCGGGGCGGCCATGGGTCTGCTGGGGACGACGTCTGCGGCAGGGACGGCGCTGGGGCCTGCCGGCGGCGGGCTGCTGATCGCGGTGTCGGGCTGGCAGGCGGGTTTCGTGGCCATGCTGCCGCTCGCGGGCGTCGCTCTCGTGCTGACCTGGCGCACCCTCGGTGACGCACCCGCCCCGGCACGATCCGGTGCGAGGTTCGACGTCGCCGGTGCCCTCGTGCTCGCCGGGGCTCTCGTGGCCGGCGCTCTCGCGATGACCCCTGCCGCCGTCCCGCAGGTCGGCGCCGCACCCCTGCTCGGGGTCGCGGCGGTCCTCGTCGCGCTGCTCGTCGTGATCGAGCGCAGGGCGGCTGCCCCCCTCGTGCCGTGGGGACTCCTGCGCACCCGTGCCCTGAGCGGCGGCCTGCTCATGAACGTGCTCGTCGCGACCGTCATGATGAGCACCCTGGTCGTGGGGCCCTTCTACCTCGCGGGAGGTCTGGGGCTGAGCGAGGCCGCGATCGGCCTCACGCTCGCGGTCGGGCCGGTCGTCTCGGCCCTGACCGGCGTCGTCGCCGGCAGGGTCGTCGACCGTGCGGGCGCGGGCGCCATGACGACCCTCGCGCTGCTGACCATGGCGACGGGGACAGTGCTGCTCGTGGGGCTCCCTCCCGTCTGGGGGTTGCCCGGCTACGTGCTCGCGCTCGTGGTCCTGACTCCCGGGTACCAGCTCTTCCTGGCCGCGAACAACACCGCCGTCATGACGACGGCCGACGCTCGGCGACGGGGGACGGTCTCGGGCGTCCTGAGCCTCTCGCGCAACCTCGGCCTCATCGCGGGCGCCTCGGTCATGGGGGCGGTGTTCGCGGCCGCGACGGGATCGGTCGAGGTCCAGGACGCCACGGCGGCCGCGGTCGCGACCGGGATGCGGACGACCTTCCTCGTCGCGACCGCCCTCCTGGCCCTCGCAGCCGTGGTCTCGCTCGCGGTCCGCAAGCGCGCAGACCGCCCCGTCAGCCCTGCCCGGGTGTCGTGAGCCCGGTCTCGTAGGCGAACACGACGAGCTGGGCCCGGTCGCGCGAGCCGGTCTTCATCATGGCGCGGTTGATGTGTGTCTTGGCCGTGGCCGGGCTGATGAAGAGCTGTGCGGCGATCTCGAGGTTCGACATGCCCCGACCGACGAGCGCCGTGATCTCCTCCTCGCGGGCGGTGAGCTGGGTCTCCTGGCGCGTCGTGGCGGCGGCCGGCTCGGGGACGTGCGCGAGGAACCGGCCGATGAGCGCCGTGGTCGCGGCGGGCGACAGGAGGGACTCGCCCGACGCGACGGTGCGGACGGCGTCGAGCAGCTCGGACGGGTCGATGCCCTTGCCGATGAAGCCGCTGGCTCCGGCGCGCAGCGCGGCGACCACGAGCTCGTCGGTCTCGAAGGTCGTCAGGACCAGGATCTTCACGCCGGCGAGCGACTCGTCGGCCGTGATGCGGCGTGTGGCGTCGATACCGTCCATCCCGGGCATCCGGATGTCCATCAGGACGACGTCGGCGCGCTCGGAGCGTGCGAGGGCGACGGCCTCCGCGCCGTCGGCGGCCTCCCCGGCGACGGTCATGTCGGGTGCGGACTCGAGCAGCAGGCGAAAGGTCCCGCGCAGCAGGGCCTGGTCGTCGGCCAGGAGGACACGGATCGTCATGGGGTTCCTCGGGTGGTCGGGCCGGGCGTGGAGACGTCCCCGCCCTCGTCGGTGGTGGGCAGGTTCGCGACGACGTGGAAGCCCCCGCCCGGGGTGCGGCCGGTGCGCAGGCTCCCCCCGGCCGCGGTGGCGCGCTCGTTCATCCCGATCAGCCCGTGCCCGCTGCCCGGGACGGTCCCGGGCCGGGCGTCGGCCGCGGGGGCGCCGTTCACGACGTCGACCACGAGCCGGTCCTCGGTCCAGGTGAGCTCGACGTGCACCTGTGAGCCGGGGGCGTGCTTGGCAGCGTTGGTCAACGCCTCCTGGAGGATCCGGTAGGCCGCGAGGTCTCCTCGGGAGGACAGCGCGCGAGGTGTGCCCGTCGTCGTGCTGACGATGTCCGCGCCGGCGGCCCGGAGGCCTCGCACCAGCTCGTCCACGTCGCCGACCCCGGGGACGGGACGCAGGGCGTCGGCCGCCGGCTCGTCGGGCCCCTCGGCCCGGTCCCCCTCCTGGCGGAGCAGCCCGACGGTCGCCCGCAGCTCGTCGAGAGCCCGGCGCGTGTGCTCGGTGATGCCCCGCAGCGCCTCCTCGGCCGCGCGCGGGTCGGTGTGCAGGAGGTAGCCCGCGACACCTGCCTGCGCGTTGACCAGCGTGAGGTTGTGCGCCAGGACGTCGTGCAGCTCGCGGGCGATGCGCAGCCGCTCGGCGGCGACCTCGCGCCGGGTCTCCTCCTGCCGGGCGAGCGCCTCGCGCAGCACCCGTTCGCGCCGTCCGGCCACGAGGGCGCCGATCGCGGTGGCGAGGATCACGACGTCGAACATCAGGAGCGAGGTGGCGAGCTCGGTCCCGGGGACGGCGAAGTGGCTGACCGCGATCAGGACGGCCGCCGAGCCGATGCCGGCCGTCCACCCGTCGCGCCGCGAGGACCGCGACGCGAACGTGTAGGCCGCGACCGTGGTCGCGATCGGCACGGGCTGGAACGCGCCCATGTCGGTGATGCTCCGCGGGTCCAGGTCGATCAGCGGCATGAGCGCCAGGTGCAGGGACTCGGTGACGAGCGTGGCCACCAGGGCACCGAACGGCCAGCGGTTGCGGACGGTGAGCGGCAGCCAGGACACGAGGACCAGCACGAGCAGGAGGGGGCTGGGACGCTCGGCGAACCCCTGGCGGATCGTGGCGGTGGCGAGCATCGCCACGAGCACCGCGACGTTGAAGACCGCTCCCGTCCACCGTGCCCGGTAGCCACGGCGGACGGGAGCGGGCGCACGCCCGGCGGGTCGCGACGAGCGTGCTCGGTGGTTCACGTCACGGCTCCTCGGAGGTCTGGCGGGGCTGCTCCCCGTCCCACAGTGTCGTCGACGCGAAGGGTCCGGTCGAGGTGGCCCCGACCGCGACCGGCTCGGGGACGACGAGCGGGACACCCGCGACGGGCTCGGTCGGGCCTTCGAGCGACAGGTGCGGGGTGATGCGCTCGGCCCACCGAGGGTAGGACCAGTTGCGGGCGCCGATGAGCTTCATGAGTGCCGGGACGAGGGTCAGGCGCACGACGAACGCGTCGACCAGGACCGCCAGGGCCAGACCGATGCCGATCGCCGAGACGATCCGCTCGCCGCTGAAGCCGAACGAGGCGAACACGAAGAGCATGATGGACGCTGCCACCGCGATGACCTGCCCGGTCTCGGTGACCCCCACCCGGACGGCGCGATCGTTGTCCCGGGTCTGGCTCCACTCCTCGTGCATGCGGCTGACGAGGAAGACCTGGTAGTCCATCGAGAGGCCGAACACGACCCCGACGACGATCACCGGGACGATGTACATCACGGGCGCACCGGAGCCCACGCCGAGCAGCTCGCTGCCCCAGCCGTGCTGGAAGATCGTCGTGATCGCCCCCAGCCCCACCGCGAGGGTCGCGAGGTTGGAGAGGGCGCCGACGAGCGGGACCAGGAGGCTGCGGAACGCGACGACCAGCAGCAGGAAGCCGAGCACCGCGACCAGACCGAGGTAGAGCGGCAGCTTGCTCATCAGGGCGTCCGCGATGTCGATGTTCGTCGCGGTCTCGCCGCCCACGTGGACCTGCAGGTCCGTCCCTCGTGCGGCGTCGGGGACGACGTCGTCGCGCAGGGTGTGGACCAGGTCCTGGGTCTCGCGCGTCTGGGCGCTCGTCGTCGGGACCACCGAGGCGATCGCGATCCTCTGGCCCGGCTGCACGGGGGCGGCCTGCGCCGAGGCGACGCCCTCGACGTCGGGCAGGGCCTCGGCGAGCTTCGTGAAGGCCTGCGCCGCGGCCGCGTCGGGCACCTCGGCCACCAGGACCAGGGTGGCGTCGACCCCCGCGCCGAAGGCCGGGGTCATGAGGTCGAAGTACGCACGACCGGGAGAACCTGCCGGGTCGCTGCTCGCGTCGGCGTTGCCGACGCGCATGCCGAGAGCGGGCGCGGCCAGGGCGACCAGGACCACGAGCGAGGCCCCGACCATCCGTCGGGGGGCACGGTCGAGCAGCAGCGCCCATCGCCCCGACGCCGTCGGCCTCCCCGGCGACGCGAGGCCCGTGGAGGCGAGCTGGGCGCGCTGCTTCCTGGACAGGATCCGCATGCCGATCATCCCCAGGAGCGCGGGCAGGAGCGTGATCGCCGCGGCCACGGTGAACAGCACGGTCACGGCCGCGGCCTGCGC
Organism: Oerskovia sp. NPDC060287; assembly: GCF_042726775.1. Taxonomy (NCBI): domain Bacteria; kingdom Bacillati; phylum Actinomycetota; class Actinomycetes; order Micrococcales; family Cellulomonadaceae; genus Oerskovia; species Oerskovia sp. NPDC060287. The sequence goes on along the minus strand of NZ_JBHXBO010000011.1, from coordinate 22,058 downwards.
CATGCCGGTCAGGACACCGAGCCCGACGACGAACATGCCCAGCAGCGCCACGACCACGGTGATCCCTGCGAAGATCACGGCGCGTCCCGAGGTGTTGACCGCCAGCGCGACGGCGTCGGGGACCGTCGCCCCGGCCATGAGCGCCTTGCGGTGCCGGTTGACGATGAAGAGGGCGTAGTCGATGCCGACCCCGAGACCGATCAGCGCTCCCATGGTCAGCGACGTGGCATCGACGTCGAGCACGTGCGAGCCGATCATCACGAGGAGCAACGAGGTTCCCACGCCCATGACACCGGTGAGGATCGGCAACGAGGCCGCCCACCCGGAGCGGAACACGAGGAGCAGGATCACGAGCGCCGCCAGGATGCCCACGGCCTCCGTCCCGCCGGACGGGCTGGGGAGCTCGGTGAAGGCCTGCCCGCCGAGCCCGACGGCGAACGAGCCGACCTCGAGGGTCTCCGCGATCGAACGGATCGCCTCGGGGTCGGCGTCGTCCGCGAGGGCGACCGTCGCGAACGCCGTGCGCTCGTCCGCGTTCACCTGTGCGGCGCCCTGGTCGGAGTACGGGCTGACCACCGCCTCGACGCCCGGCTGCGCCGCCACGTCCGCCAGCATGCGGGCAACCTGCTCCTGCACGGCCGGGGAGTCGATCGCGTCGCCCTCGGTCCGCCAGACGATGGTGCCGCTCTCGATCTCGGCGCCGGCCCCCGCCTCGGCCAGCAGGGCATAGGCGGTCGAGGACTCGGAGTCGGGCAGCGCGACCGCGGTCTTGAACGCGGTGCCCAGGCCGAGGGCCGCCACCGCGAGCCCGATCAGGGCGAGTATCCAGGCCCCCAGGACGACACGGCGTCTCCGGAAGCACCACTGGGCGAGCGAGTTCATGACGAGGCCTTTCGACGAGGAGGGGAACGCTCCCAGCCTGGTCGGCCGAGCACTCCACGTCGTCGTCCAGGCGCGGTGTTCCGTCACCCCCGCCCGTACCGCAGGTGCGTTACGGCGCCGCTCCCGCAGGTGGACGACGGGTCCCCCGACGTGCGGAAAGACTGCTGAGCACCGTCGCTCGCACCCCACCGAAGGAGCACCTCATGACGACCGTCGAGAAGCCGCAGGCACACTCCCTCCCCCGCGACCTGGCACAGCGCCACGGAGACCGCAGGCCCGCGGTGCGCCGGAGCCGGTCGCCCCACGCCGGCGAGGTCGCCGTCAGCTGGCACCTGCTCTCGCTCCGTTCGCTCCAGCTCGCCGCGCGCCTGCGTGCCCTCGGTGTGGCTGAGGGCGACCGCGTCGCCGTCCACCTGCCCACCGGGCCCACCCGGACCGCCGTCGTGTACGCCTGCTGGCACCTCGGAGCGGTCGTGGTCGCCACCACCACCGGGACGACCCACCGCCAGCGGCGGACCGCCTACCAGCTCGCCCAGCCGAGAGTGGTGATCGCCGACGTCACCGGACTGCGCGCGGCACGTGGACGCCCGTCGGTGCGCGCGCGGATCGCCGTCGGCCCGTTGTCCGCGATCGGCCGCGCGGCGCTCCAGGTGACCCACCGCCTGGCAGACCTCCCCGACGCGCCCCGGTGCGCGGCGCTCCCCGCCCCTGCTGCCCAGTCCGCAGACGCCGCGATCGTGTTCACGCCCGACACCGACGGCCAGACGCGTGGGATCTTCTACACCCACGGCGAGATGCTCCGCCTCCGGGACGCGGTCGCGGACCAGCTGGTCGCAGCGGACGCAGCAGGGCCGGACGCCGGCTACGTCCCGGGAGCGCTGGTGCTCCGCACGACGCGCCGCGGGACCGCGCTCACGGCGGCAGCGCTGCTCGCCCCCGGCCTGCCCGACGGCGACCAGCCCGCGACCGCCCTCGAACGACGCCTGCTCCAGGCGTGGGCCCGCGAGGTCACGAGCGGTGGCCGGGCCGTGGACGGGTGAACCGGTGAGGGCGCCCGCACCGAGGGGTCGACGACGCCCGTCGGGCCCCGTCCGGCGCTGCTATCCCTGGGCCTGACGCCGGACGATCTCCGCGATCCAGGTGGGAGCGAAGGGCGACGTGCAACCCGGGGGCGTCGGGTAGTCCTTGAGGACCTCGAGCCGCTCACCGATGCCGACCGCACGGGCACGGAGCTCGGGGTGGTGGATGCCGATGGTGGCCAGGCACTCGTTCATGGCCCACTGCAGACGCTCGGGGGCGTCCTTCATGTCGGCCTCGATGCGGTCGAGGAGCCCCGGCAGGTCGAGCCCCTCGGGCGACCTCGCCACACGGTCGGTCGTCAGCGCCCACCCGGCGCTCGCGACGACCGGGTCGGGATCGGTGAACCACGCGACGCGCAGCTCCTCGACGTGAGGGCTCTTCTTGACGACGTAGCTCACGAGCCACCCGTGCACCTTGGGCACGCGAGCGTCGCGCAGCATGGCGTCGAGCTCGGCGGCCGACCAGGCCTTGGGCCGGCAGACCAGGATCGCGACGAGACGGGCCGCGGTGTCCCCCGTCTCCCAGAGCTGTCCTGCGAGCTCGTGCTGGGTCTTGAGGCTCTTGGCGACCGCGCGGAGCCTGGTGAGGTTCACGCCGTGGTCGTCCCCGTGGCGCTCGTTCACCGCGCGGATCTTGGGGTCCTCCAGGGCCTCGAGCTGGGTCAGCACGTCGCTGACGGTCGCCTGGGCCACGGCAGTGGAAGCCATGTCGATCTCCTCGCTCGCTCGATCGGTCGTCGCTGACACCATACGTCTCTGCCTCCCCCCCACGGCGAGCGCTCGTGGAGACCGCTCGCGGGGCACGGGCGGCGTCGCGGAAACTCGTGCGAGATCCTGGGAACGCTCAGGCCTCCTTCCGCGTTGACCTGACGGAATCCACCCGCGATCTGAGAGAGACATGGACGCAGACAGTACGAACCCCCTTGTGCCGGCCACCGATGCTGCGACGAGGGGGTGCAGGTTCTGATGTGGGTGCTGACACTCCTGCTCGGCGTCGTCGTGATCGTGGCGATCACGGCCGTGACGGGCTACTTCGTCGCCCAGGAGTTCGCGTACATGGCGGTGGACCGGTCACGGTTGAGCGCCCGCGCGGGCTCGGGCGACCCGGGGGCCAAGCGCGCCCTGGCCGTCACCAAGCGCACGTCCTTCATGCTCTCGGGCGCGCAGCTGGGCATCACCGTGACCGGGCTGCTGGTCGGCTACGTCGCCGAGCCCCTCGTCGGTGAGTCGCTGGGCGAGGCCCTGGGCGGCGTCGGCGTCCCGACCGGCGTGGGCATCGCGGTGGGCACCGTCCTGGCCCTGGTGTTCTCGACGTTCGTCCAGATGATCTTCGGCGAGCTCTTCCCCAAGAACCTCGCGATCGCCCGGCCGGAGCCGGTCGCCCTGTGGCTCGCCCGCTCGACGACCATCTACCTGGCCGTGTTCGGGTGGCTCATCAAGATCTTCGACCAGGCGTCGAACCTCCTGCTCAAGGCGCTGCGGATCGAGCCGGTCCACGACGTCGAGCACTCGGCGACGGCCCGCGACCTCGAGCACATCGTCGCGGACTCGCGGCAGAGCGGCGACCTGCCCGGCGAGCTCTCGGTGCTCCTGGACCGCATCCTCGACTTCCCCGAGCGCGACGTCGAGCACGCCATGATCCCCCGCGCTCGCGTGGACGTCGTGCACGCGGACGACACCCTCGCGCAGGTGCGCGCACGGATGGCTGCGGGCCACTCGCGCTACCCGGTGCTCGCCGACGACGACCAGGTCGTGGGCGTCGTCCACCTCGTCGACGTCCTGACCACCACGCACGGCGACGACGTCCGGGCCCAGGACTTCATGCGGCCCGTGGTCGTCGTCCCGACCGCGATGAGCCTGCCCGACGCCCTGCGCGAGCTCACCGAGACCCGCAACCAGCTCGCGTGCGTGATCGACGAGTACGGCGGGTTCGCCGGCGTCCTGACGGCCGAGGACCTGGCCGAGGAGCTCGTCGGGGAGATCACGGACGAGCACGACCCCGCGACGCCCACCATCGCCCCGCGCGACGACGACGGGATCTGGGTCATGCCCGGCGACACCCACATCGACGAGGTTGAGCGCGCGATCGGGCGCGACCTGCCGCGAGGTGACTACGAGACGATCGCCGGTCTCGTGATCGACCAGCACGGCTCGCTGCTCGAACCCGGTGAGGGGATCGTGGTCGAGCTCCCGCTCGACCCCGCCGACCTGGCCCTCGCGGCCGAGCCGGAACCCGCCTGGATGCGCGTGGACGTGGTCGAGGTCGAGCGCCACGTCCCGTCGCTGGTCCGGGTGACGTTCCCGACGGACGACCGACCGCTGCCAGCACCCGACGCCGCGCCCGACGTGGCGCCCGAGACCGAGGAGGGCGACCGATGAGCAACCCCTGGGTCGTCGTGGCCATCACCGTCGTCATCATCGCGCTCAGCGCGTTCTTCGTCGCCGTCGAGTTCGCGCTGCTCGCCGCCAAGCGGCACCGCCTCGAGGACGCCGCCCCGAACAGCCGCTCGGCGCGTGCCGCGCTGCGCAGCTCGACCGAGCTGACCGTGCTGCTCGCCGGCTCCCAGCTCGGCATCACGGCCTGCACCCTGGCGCTCGGTGCCATCACCAAGCCCGCCGTCCACCACTGGCTCACGCCCGCGTTCGAGGCGTGGGGGGCCCCGCTGTGGGTCGCGGACGCCGCCGGGTTCGTCCTCGCGCTGATCATCGTGACGTTCCTGCACCTGGTCGTCGGCGAGATGGCCCCCAAGTCGTGGGCCATCGCTCACCCGGAGACCTCGGCCACGCTGCTGGCCATCCCCATGCGCGGCTTCATGTGGCTGACCCGGCCCTTGCTCACGGGGCTCAACAACATGGCCAACTGGTGCCTGGTCAAGGTCGGCGTCGAACCCACGGGGCAGGTCGCCTCGGGCCAGAGCGCCGACGACCTGCGCCACCTCGTCGAGCACTCGGCCAACGTCGGCGCGCTGGACCCCGCGTACTTCGCCCAGCTCTCGGGCGCCCTGGACCTGCAGACCCTGACCGTGGGCGACCTGCTCACGGGTCAGGGCAAGCCCACCATGGTCCCGCTCGACGCCACCGTGCACGACGTGCAGGAGGCCACGCGCACGTCGGGCCACCTGCGGATCCTGCTCGGGGACGAGACCAGCATCTCGGGTGTCGTGCACGTGCGCGACACCCTGGACGTGGGTGTCGACCGTCCGGCGGCCGACCTCATGCGGCCTCCCTTCACGCTCGAGCGGTCCGTGCCCGTCTACGCGGCGCTCGCCCAGATGCGCGAGACCCGCAACCACCTCGCCGTGGTGACCGACGGCGCCTCGGTCGCCGGCGTCATCGCGCTCTCGGACGTCATGGCCCGCCTCTTCCCGCGGGAGGTCGCCGCGGCCTGACGCGTGGCGGCGCGCTCTGCGTGAGCCGCCACGCCCCGAGGACGGCGCCCCACCCGGTCGAAGGACCGGGTGGGGCGCCGTCGTCGCGCGCCGCCCGGTGCCGGGCCTCCGGGACGCCTCCGAGCGTCGTCCCGCGACCGGCGACCTCAGAGCTCCCGGTGCATGACGTGGAGTCCCACGAGGCCGTGCACGGGGTGCGCGAACGCGTCGGGCACGGTCGTGAGGATCTCGAACCCGAAGGACTCCCAGAGGCGCACCGCTCGTTCGTTGGTCTCGACGACCGCGTTGAACTGCATCGCGAGGAAGCCGTCGGCACGCGCGCCGTCGAGCACCGCGCCTGCGAGCGCTCGCCCGACGCCCCGCCCGGTTCCTGCCGGCCCGACGACGAAGCTCGCGTTGGCGACGTGAGAGCCGGCACCAGGCTGGTTCGGCAGGTACTTGGCGGTCCCGAGGATCGCCCCCTCGCCGTGAGCGGGGTCCACCGCGACGAGGACGCGTGCGCCGGGCAGCGCGGTCCATGCCGTCCTGGCCTCGGCCTCGCTGATGTCCCGCGGGTAGGTGTACGTCTCACCGGCCCGGAAGACGGGCTCGAGCGCCCGCCAGATCCCGGGCCAGTCCTCTGCGCGCGCCTCGCGCACCACGATCTCGTCGCTCACCCGCCGAGCGTAGTTCGCGGACCTGCCACCGTGCCGCCGACGGTCGTGACCGTCGGTCCCGCACCTGGACCGAGCCGGCCGGAACACCTGGGACCGGTGCGCTGAGCCCGGTGCCGTGCGCGTCGAGCGGTGCCCGCGTAGCGTCGTGGCCAGGGGGACGTCATACCGCTACGGGAGGAGTGCTCATGGCACACAAGAAGACGTGGAACGAGTTCAGCGCCGGCAAGAAGGTGCTGATGCTGGCGGTCTCGGTCGTACAGATCTCGCTCACGGTCGCGGGCTACCGCGACCTGGCCAAGCGCTCCGCCGACGAGGTCGAGGGCTCGAAGCTCGCGTGGGGCGTGGCGATGCTCGCGAACTGGGTGGGTCCGATCGCCTACTTCGCGAAGGGCCGCAAGGGGCTGGGTCTCAACAGCTGAGCCTGCTGCCCCCGACCCGGGCGAGCGAGCGCGTCATACGGCCTAGCGGTTGGCTGCGGCGCGCCTTCCGGGAACGGGCACCTCGAACCTTGTCGGCGCCGCGCGCCCAGGACTAGCGTGGTCAGTGGCGTCGCGTGGCGGACACGCCACCCGCCGTCGACGAGAGGGGCGCGTCATGAAGGACGTGCGATGCGTGGTGGGCTGGCACAAGTGGCAGCGTCGCCAGATCGAGGACTCCCGGTACCTCGCCTGCACCCGTTGCGGACGCGAACGGAACACCGTGCCTACGGGTCCGCTGGGCGGAGGGATGGGAGGGCTGGCCGGTTGAACCGGCCACCCGGCGCCGGGTACCCGGCTGGCCGCCGCGTCACGGCGCGTGCCGAGGAACGAGGTCGCCCGGCTGTGGCTACCGCTGCGCCCTGACGTCGGACGGGCTCCGCGGCCGGCGTCGGCTCGAACGAAGACCGGACCACAGCAGCCGTGGTCGCGCTGCGGGGATCTGCAGGGGGCCCGAGCTAGACGACAAGGCTCGGGCGAAGCGGCAGCAGTCCCCACCGCCCGACGCCGACGTCAAGAACGGCGCCACGCCCGGGCGACGACGCTCCCACTCACGACGACACAGGCGAGCCCAGCGAGCGCGAGCAAGCCCCCCACCACGAGATACTCCATGTTGGAACGGATCGCCGCTGAGCTCCAGGGTTCGGCGGTACTCGCACGCTGGTTGATGAAGGTCCACACCGACCCCGTGTGGTAGTTCGACTCCCACGTGGTGAAGAAGAGACCGAGCAGGACGAGGGCCACACCCGTCAGAAGCCCCGCGCCGGCCTTCAGGTGATGCCCCTTGCGGATCGGATCCATGCCGAGAGCATGGCAGAGACCCCTACCTGATCGCCGGACCTTGACTGCCTGTCCGACGCTGCGAGACCGAGCGCACCGGCGCGGGGACGGCGGGGGCCGCCTGTCCTTCGTTGATGCAGGTCCAGCCCCGACTGCACGCACGGTGCACGAAGTGCGACGCAGAAGGCCCCTGATCAGCGTTTCCGCTGGTCAGGGGCCTTCTCTTTCGGTGGGCGATACTGGGTTCGAACCAGTGACCTCTTCGGTGTGAACGAAGCGCGCTACCACTGCGCCAATCGCCCGCTTCGACTGAACCTTTCGGTCCGGCCGTGCGTCCTGGAAGATATTAGCCGTATTTCGACCCAGATCGCGAACTGGCCTCCGGACCCGGCCCTCCGCCCGCCGTCACGGGACTCCCCCAGCGTAGCGCCGCTGGTCCCGCAACGGCCTGTTTCCGCGCCTCGGCCGCTTCTCACGGTTCGCCGACGAGCCAGGAGCGGGCGGGGCAGTCGACCTCCGGCAGGCCGCCCGCCGGCCTCCGCACACCGTGCACCCCACCCCCCTGCACCGGACTCACGCCTCGTCACGGGTCCATGCGCTCCCGCCGCCGGCGGTCGAACAGCTCGCGCGCCGCGAGCGACAGCTCCCCGGCACGGACGGCGACGCCGTCGAGCGAGACGACGGGCTGGATGTTGCGCACGCTCCCCGCGAGGGCGAGGCCCACGCCGGGGGTGGCTCCGCCGTCGGGCCCCGGAGCCACGACACGGTCGAGGACCTCGAACGGGAGCGCGGCCTCGCGGACGGGCAGCCCGTCCTCCGCCGCCCACTCCAGGAGGAGCTCGCGCGTGATGCCCGCGAGGCAGCCCGACGACAGCGGGGGCGTCAGGAGCTCTCCGCCGACCTCGACGAGCACGTTGGCTCCCGTGCCCTCGCACAGCTCGCCCACGGTGTTGGCGAGGATCGCCTCGTCTCCCCCGCGCGCGACGGCGTCGGCGAGCGCGACGACGTTCTCGGCGTACGAGGTCGTCTTGAGCCCGGCCACCGCGGAGCGCTCGTTGCGCACCCAGGGCGAGCGCACGGCCCGCGAGGTCGGGCCGGGCGACGCGGGACCCGCGGCGATCACGATCGTCTCCTCGCCGTCCTCACGCCCCGACCCCATGGGACCGAACCCGCCCGTGACCGTGATGCGCAGGCGCCCCGCGCTCTCCCCCGAGGCGGCCAGGACCTGCACGACCCCGTCGCGGATGCGCGCCTCGTCGGGCGCCGGCAACCCCATGCCGGCCGCGGACCGGCCCAGGCGCCGGAGGTGACGGGTCAGCGCGAACGCCTGCCCGCCGTACACGGCGCACGTCTCGAAGATCCCGTCCCCCACGGTCACGCCGTGGTCGAGCGCGCTCAGCGCCCGTTCCCGCGGCTCGACGAAGGACCCATCCACCCACACGACGATCGACATGACCTCAGTCTGCCGCAGCCTCGCCCGAGGCGAGCGCGACGAGCCGCGCGGCCTTGAGCTCGGTCTCCTCCCACTCCTCGACAGGGTCGCTGCCCCACGTGATGCCTGCCCCGGTCCCGAACCTCAGCTCGTCGTCGGACCACCAGAAGGTCCGGATGCCGACGGCGAGCTCGGCCTCGCCCGTGTCGCCGTCGACCCAGCCGACGGCCCCGCAGTAGGGACCGCGCGGGCCGCGCTCGAGCTCGGAGATGATCCGCAGCGCCGAGGACTTGGGTGCACCGGAGACCGACGCGGGCGGGAACGTCGCAGCGAGCACCTGTCCCCACAGACCACCGGGGGCGTCCTGGGCGACCTGCACGCGCCCCTGCACGCGCGAGACCAGGTGCACGAGGCCTGGGTGCGCCTCGACCGCGAGCAGGTCGGTGACCTCGACCGAGCCGGGTTCGCTCACGCGTTGCAGGTCGTTGCGGACGAGATCCGTGATCATGACGTTCTCCGTGCGGTCCTTCTCGCGCAACCCGTCCGCGGTGGCCGCGGTGCCCTTGATGGGGCCCGACGAGAGCACACCGCCCTCGAGCCGCAGGAAGAGCTCGGGCGAGGCCGTCACGACCCACACGGGCTCGATCCCGCTCGCCGCGGGCACGTGGATCGCGCCCGCGTAGGGCGCGGGGTTGCCCGCGGCGAGGATCCGGGCGAGCGCACGGGCGTCGGGCTCGCGGTCGTCCGCGGGCAGCGGCGCGGTGAGGACGCGGCAGATGTTGGCCTGGTAGACGTCCCCCTCGTGCACGGCGTGACGCACGGCCGCCACGGCGGCCTGGTACTCGTCGCGGGACAGCGAGCTGCGCCAGGTGTCGGGGTGCGGCCCGCGCCACGAGCCCTCCCTGCCCGACGGCGTCACGCGCGCGGTCAGGTCGTCGCCGGGTGCGTCGTGGTCGGCGAAGCGCCAGGCACGCGCCCGCCCCCCGTGCGCGGGATCCTCGAAGTCGGCGACGACGAACCAGAGCCCTTCGGCCAGACGCTCGGGTTCGACCGCGAGGTCGATGCACTCGACGGCACGGGCCGCCTGGCGGCCGGCGAACGACGCGAACCCCGCCCCGTCGCCCCCCGTGCTCGGCCCGTGGCCGGCGGCACCCGCCTCGCGGGGTCGACCCCCCGCCGCCTCTGGACCCTCCCGGTGCAGGTCAGAGCCCTGCACGTCGAAGCCCTCCGCAGCCCTCCACGCGGCCTGGGAGCGTGACCCGCGCCTCATTCCACCGCCTCGACCCGAGCGGACGGAGCGTCAGGAAACCGCGGAACGGTGCGGGTCCTGGGGAAACTGGTTCGTAGCGCTGGCACCCCACAACGCTACCGAGCCTCGCGCGGGGCCCGAACCCGGTTGGACGCCCAGCGCTCTCGTCTACTAAAGTCTGTGACGCGCCGAAAAACGCCGGAGAGATCCGGGCGAGGTTCGGCAGTGCGGACGTGGCTCAGTGGTAGAGCATCACCTTGCCAAGGTGAGGGTCGCGGGTTCGAATCCCGTCGTCCGCTCGGATAAGTCTTCGGACTTGTCGGGTTCGAGTCCCTGGTGGAGTGGCCGAGAGGCGAGGCAGCGGCCTGCAAAGCCGTGCACGTGGGTTCGAATCCCATCTCCACCTCTCAGCAAGGTAGTACCCCTTGTGCTGTTCTCTCGTAGAACAGCCCTGGGCGATTGGCGCAGCGGTAGCGCGCTTCCCTGACACGGAAGAGGTCACTGGTTCGATCCCAGTATCGCCCACCACAACGAAGGCCGTCCCCACCGGGACGGCCTTTTGTCATACCCCCTCAAGGACCCCTGAGCCCGTACGCCACCCCGCACGCCTCCAGGCCGCTCCGGGCAACCCGGGCGTCCGTGTCCGACTGCGCCCAGCTCGGGTGCACCACGATCTGCCTCCTGTTCCGCGACGGACGCGGTCCGTACACCTTTGCCCCCTCGCGGCGGTCCGCGGCCCGGGCAGGCACGAAGGAGCGCCGGCACGAGGGAGCGGCCCGCGACGGCCACCCGCGTCCCGTACCCGATCGCTGCGCGGTGAACCGCACGCCGAGCCGTCGACGACGCCGCTCGATGCCGCGCGAGCTCGACGGAACAGAGCACTGACCTGGGGCGATTTGGACTCTTGCCCCATCTTTCGGCTAGAGTCTGTGACGCGCCGAAAAACGCCGGAGAGATCCGGACGAGGTTCGGCAGTGCGGACGTGGCTCAGTGGTAGAGCATCACCTTGCCAAGGTGAGGGTCGCGGGTTCGAATCCCGTCGTCCGCTCGGATAAGT
>NZ_JBHXBO010000011.1:0-10958 GCF_042726775.1 Oerskovia sp. NPDC060287 | reverse complement strand
CCCTGACACGGAAGAGGTCACTGGTTCGATCCCAGTATCGCCCACCACAACGAAGGCCGTCCCCACCGGGACGGCCTTTTGTCATACCCCCTCAAAGCGTGGAAATCGTCGGGCCCGACGCCATGGCGCGATCCGTCCCTTGTCGCGACGACGGGTCGCACGTAGCGTCGAGAGCATGTGTCGCAACATCACGGCCCTGCGAGGGCTCGATCCACCCGCCACCGACGAGGAGATCCAGGCGGCCGCACTGCAGTTCGTCCGCAAGGTCGCCGGGGTCCAGAGCGTCAGCGCGGCGACCCGTGGCCCCGTCGACGTGGCCGTCGCCGAGATCGCCGCGACCGTCACGCGGCTGCTCGCCGACCTTCCCGAGCGCCGTCAGCCCCCGAGCACGGTCCCCCCGCTGCGCCGGGCCGAGGTGCGGGCAAGGATCGCCGCGCGCGAGGCGGCAGAGGCCGCGCACGACCGCGCACACCAGCTGGGCCTCGTCCACGAGCACTGACCACCACCGGGTCGGGCACGCCTGGCCTCTCGCGTGCGAGGCCCCGGTTCCCCTCGTGCACCGTCCGAGCGTCTAGGCTCGTCGGGTGGACTCCCCCGCCAACGAACCCGTCAGCGCCTCGATGCGCCGCGCCAAGGCCGAGGCCCGCACCTCGCACGTCACCATCGGCCACGTCCGACGGGTCGACGACGGCCGGGTGACGATCGACTGCTCGTGCGGCATGCAGCTCACCAACGGACCGGACTGGTCGCTCGACGAGCACATCCGGCTGCACCGGGCCGAGGCGCGCTACGTCGCGCTGAGCAAGGTGGCCCCTGCCGGCATGCCCCGCCTCGTCGCCGTGGACCAGGACCGGCTGCCGACGCTCGACTGAGTGCCGGGGCGGTTGGTCCGCCGCGCCGCTCCGACACGCCGGCCGTCAGCTCCTCAGAGCTCGTCCGGGTCGTCCCACGACCGTCCGCTCGACATCCCGTCCGTGGGTCGCCGTTCCTCGTCGGCCAAGGACTGCGGCGCCTTCGAGGCGTCCCCTCCCTCGCGGACGTCGACCTCTGCCTCCTGCTCCAGGGTCAGCCGCGAACGTGGGGAGATGCGTGCGGACGAGACGTCGCTCTCGTTCAGGTCGACCGCGTCAGGGGCGCGGTGCTCACTCGTGCTGCTCATACCCCTGGTCTAGCAGGTCCCACGGTCCGACGCACGGCTCCGCGCCGACCGGGCGGGCGCCCCCAGGGAGAGATCACCCCTCTCCCGGCAGGCGGTGAGACGCAGGAACGGGGCGGTCGGGATGCGCTCCGCGCTTGGCACACTATTTCGCCCTCCTGGCGAGGACTCGCCGCGGACTCTCACCTCCCTCGAACCTCCTCGCTCCCCGACCCCGCGGACCGGCTCGCACCGAGGCCGCGGCGTCGTCGTCGGGCCACGAGGCGCGCCGACGCTCCCCGCGGGCGATACTCGGGCCATGGCTGCCCCGGATCCTCCCCGGGCCCTGCGGGGCCTCTTCCCCACCCTGCAGGGGTACCGTCTCGCCTCGTTGCGCACCGACGTGCTCGCCGGGCTCACGGCCGGCGCCGTGGTCGTGCCCCAGGCCATGGCGTACGCGACGATCGCCGACCTGCCCGTTCAGTACGGGCTCTACACGTGCATGCTCCCGATGGTCGTCTACGCGGCCCTCGGCGGATCGCGCGCGCTGAGCATGTCGACCACCTCGACCATCGCGACGCTCGTCGCGACGTCCCTCGTCGGCCTCTCGACGATCAGCGGGGGCGGCGACTCCGAGGCGCGGATCCGGGCGCTCGCGACGCTCACGGTCCTCGTCGGGGTCATCCTGCTCGTCGCACGCGCTCTCCGGCTGGGCTCCCTCGTGCAGAACATCAGCCATGCGACGCTCACGGGCATCAAGGCGAGCGTGGGGCTGACGGTCGCGGTCGGGCAGGTCCCCAAGCTCCTCGGAGCACGGGAGACCCTTCACGGCCACGGGTTCGTCCCCGAGGTCCGAGCCGCGGTCCGTGCGTTCTCGGACGTCGACGGGACGACCGTGCTCCTCTCGGTCGTCTCTCTCGCGGCGCTCGTCGGCATCGGCCGCCTCTGGCCCAGGCTGCCTGCCCCGCTGCTCGTCGTCGCGGGCGGGATCCTCGCCTCGGCGTTCGGCGGCATCACCGAGCGCGGTGTGAGCCTGGTCTCCCCCATCCCCGCCGGCCTCCCCGCGATCGTCCTGCCGCGGCTCGGCGACGTGCCCCACCTCCTGCCCGCCGCGGCAGCCATCGCGATCATGGCCTTCCTCGAGTCCGTCGCGGTCGCCCGCGAGGTGCGCAACCGCAAGGACCCGCGCATCGACCCCGACCAGGAGCTGCTCGCGGTCGGGGCCGCGAGCCTCGTGGGCGGGTTCACGGCCGTCATCCCCGCCGCAGGCGGCTTCTCTCAGTCCGCGGTCGCCCAGCGGGCCGGGGCACGGAGCCAGCTCGTGAGCGTCGTGACCGCGCTGCTCGCGGTCCTCGTGGCCCTCTTCCTCGCCCCGGTCCTCGACCACATGCCCGAGGCGACCCTCGGCGCGGTCGTGCTCGTGGCCACGCTCGGGCTCGTCGACGTGCGAGAGTTCCGGGCACTGACCCGCTTCGACATGTCCGAGCTGTGGATCGCGGTCGCGACCACGCTCGTCGGGCTCCTCTCCGGGCTGCTCGCGGGTGTCGCCGCGGGCGTGCTCATGACGCTCTTCATCGTGCTGCGCGACCTCGACCGCCCCCAGGTCGAGGTCCTGCGACACGGCCCGGACGGGTGGGAGGCCGCGCCCGACCAGCCGCTGCCGGCCGGAGCGCCGACCGCGGGCGTCGCGCAGAGCACCCCGGGCGCCCTGCCCGGCCCCGGCTCCACGGACACCAGCACGGGCGCGGACCTCCTCGTGCTCCGGCTGCGGGGCATGCTCTACACGGCCAACGTGCGCCCCACGGTCGAGCGCACCGCACAGCTCGCCAGGGCCGCGAGCGCCCGGACGCTCGTGCTCGAGGTGAGCGCCATGGACTGGGTGTCCTCGACGGTCGTCGACGAGCTCGAGGACCTCGACGACGAGCTCGCCGAGAACGGGTGCCGCCTGTACCTCACCGGGGTCGAGCCGGCCCTCGAGCAACGGCTGCGAGCCTCCGACTGGTTCGGCGAGCTCGAGGACCAGGGCAGGGTCGTGAGCACGATCGACTCCGTGGACGTCGCGGGGTCTTCGTCGCGCCCACCGGGACCGACTCCCCCCGGGCGCCCGACGCCGTCAGGCTCCGACGTACCTCCCGAGGCGCCCGGCGCGCACTCCGCTCCTGCCCCGTCCTGAACCCCGGGGCGTGCCGTGGGCGACAACCTGCGCCCGGGATGAAAGGCTCGACCCATGCAGACCTGGCCGGGCCGACCGTATCCGTTGGGCGCGACGTTCGACGGGACGGGGACGAACTTCGCCCTCTTCTCGGAGGTCGCCGAGAAGGTCGAGCTGTGCCTGATCGCCGACGACCTCGACGAGGACGGGCGTCCCCGCGAGACGCGCGTCGTTCTCGAGGACGTCGACGCGCACGTCTGGCACGTCTACCTGCCCGGGCTGGGCCCGGGAGCGCGCTACGGCTACCGGGTGCACGGCCCGTACGACCCGGCGGCAGGCAACCGGTGCAACCCCGCGAAGCTCCTGGTCGACCCGTACGCCAAGGCGATCGACGGGCAGGTCGACGGCGACGAGTCCCTGTTCTCGTACCGGTTCGGCGAGACGCCGGCCGTGCAGGCCGCGACCGGCGGGGCCTTCGCGACGCCCGCGGACGAGGCCCACGGCGCGCCGCACGAGGACGCCGACGACGAGCCGGTCGCAGAAGAGCAGGCGCCACCGGCCCCCACCAACACCGAGGACTCGCTGGGGCACACCATGCTCTCGGTCGTCGTCAACCCCTTCTTCGACTGGGGCCACGACCGCCCGCCCCAGCACGACTACCACGACTCGGTCATCTACGAGGCGCACGTCAAGGGCATGACCATGCTGCACCCCGACGTGCCCGACGAGCTGCGCGGGACGTACGCGGGCATGGCCCACCCGGCGGTGGTCGAGCACCTGCGCGCCCTGGGCGTCACGGCCGTCGAGCTCATGCCCGTGCACCAGTTCGTGAACGACCCGAGCCTGGTCGCCAAGGGGCTCTCGAACTACTGGGGCTACAACACCATCGGTTTCTTCGCGCCCCACAACGGCTACACCGCGTACGGCACGCGCGGGCAGCAGGTCATGGAGTTCAAGGCCATGGTCAAGGCGCTCCACGAGGCCGACATCGAGGTGATCCTCGACGTCGTCTACAACCACACGGCAGAGGGCAACCACCTGGGCCCCACGCTGTCGTTCCGCGGGATCGACAACGCCGCCTACTACCGGCTCGTCGACGGTGACGAGGCCCACTACTTCGACACGACGGGCACGGGCAACTCGCTGCTCATGCGCTCGCCCCACGTGCTCCAGCTCATCATGGACTCGCTGCGGTACTGGGTCACCGAGATGCACGTCGACGGGTTCCGCTTCGACCTCGCGGCGACCCTCGCCCGTCAGTTCCACGAGGTGGACCGGCTCTCGGCGTTCTTCGACATCGTCCAGCAGGACCCGGTCGTGTCCCAGGTCAAGCTCATCGCCGAGCCCTGGGACCTGGGCGACGGCGGCTACCAGGTCGGTGGGTTCCCTCCCCTGTGGACCGAGTGGAACGGCCGCTACCGCGACACGGTGCGCGACTTCTGGCGCGGCGAGCCGGCCATGCTGCCCGAGTTCGCGAGCCGCCTGACGGGGTCCTCGGACCTGTACGAGCACTCCGGTCGCAAGCCCATCGCGTCGATCAACTTCGTCACTGCCCACGACGGGTTCACGCTCACCGACCTGGTCTCCTACGACGAGAAGCACAACGACGCCAACGGCGAGGGCGGGGCCGACGGCGAGAACCACAACCGGTCGTGGAACTGCGGGGTCGAGGGGCCAACCGACGACCCCGAGGTCCGTGCGCTGCGGGCACGTCAGCGCCGCAACTTCCTCGCGACGCTCCTGCTCTCCCAGGGCGTCCCCATGCTCTCCCACGGCGACGAGATCGGCCGCACGCAGCACGGCAACAACAACGGGTACTGCCAGGACAACGAGATCACGTGGATGGACTGGGGTGGCGAGGAGGGGCTCGACGAGGAGCGCAGCAGCCTCCTGGACTTCGCCCGCCGCGTGGTCGAGATCCGGCGGGCGCACCCGCTCCTGCACAGGCGGCGCTTCTTCCAGGGCCCCGCCGGCACGCCCGACGGCGAGATCCCTGACATGGACTGGTTCGACCTCTCGGGCAGCCGCATGGACACGACCGACTGGAACCAGGGGTACGCGCAGTCCGTCATGGTGTTCCTGGGCGGAGACGACCTGCCCGAGCGGGACCGGCGCGGGGAGCCCATCGTCGACGACTCGTTCCTGCTGCTGCTCAACGCCTCGGACCGTGCGCTGGACTTCACGCTGCCCGCCGCGGCCTACGGCGCGACGTGGCGCACCCTCGTGAGCACGGCGGACGGCGCCGAGCCCGAGCCCCTGACCTTCCGCGCGGGCGAGCTGCTCACGGTCTCGTCGTTCGCCACGGTGCTGCTCGTGCGGGCCGAGAAGGAGGCGCTCGCCGGATGACCTCGCGCTACCGCAACATCGCCAAGCCGCCCGACGACGCCCCCATGATCCCCGTCCCCGGCCCGCGCCCGGTCGTCTGGGCGCCCCGGGCCCGCACGATCGAGGTCGTGCTGCCCGGCCCGGCACGGGGCGGCGAGGACTCCCCGGACGGCGAGGCGTCGGCGACGCCTCCCGAGCCCGAGCGTCGCCCCCTGCGCCTGGTCGGGATGCACGTGCCCAACTGGTGGGGGGCCGACGACGAGCTCGAGCCGGGCACCGACTACGGGTTCTCGATCGACGGGGGCCCACCGCTCCCCGACCCGCGCAGCCCGCGCCAGCCCCACGGGCTGCTCGGCTGGAGCCGCTCGTTCGACCCCGCGTTCGACTGGACCGACGAGGAGTGGCGAGGTCCCGACGTGCGGGGTGCGGTCCTCGACGTCGACGCCACGACGTTCACCCCCGAGGGGACGCTCGACGCGGCGGCCGAGCGGCTGGACTCCCTGGCTGCGCTCGGCGTCGCGGTCGTCGAGCTGCGGACGATCGGCTCGGTCGCGGGCGTGCTGTGCCCGCACCTCTACACGGTGTGCGAGGAGATCGGCGGCCCGCGCGCACTCCAGCGGTTCGTCGACGCGGCCCACGCGCACGGGATCGGCGTCTCGCTCGGGGTCGCCTACCACCGCGCGGCCCCCGGAGCGGCCTTCCTCGAGGCCTACGCCCCGTACCTGGCCCCCCTGCGCAGCCGGCGCCGCCCGGCGGGCGCGCCGCTGCCCGCGCTCCCCTCGCGGGACGAGCGCGCCGCAGAGCCGGCCGTGGAGCTGCCCGCGGGGCGCAGGATCAACCTCGACCGCGCCGGCAGCCGCGAGGTCCACGACTGGGTCGTCGACAGCGCCGACCGATGGTTCCGCGACTTCCACGTCGACGCGCTGCGCATCGCCCGCGTCCAGGACCTTGCCGACGCCTCGCCCGTGCACCTCCTGGTCGAGGTCGCCCGCACGGCGGACGCCGCGTCGCTCGCACTGGGGCGTCCGGTGCGGCTCGTGGGCGAGTGCGAGACGGCGGAGCCCCGGATGCTGGTGCCGGCCGAGCAGGGAGGCAGGGGCCTGGGCACGCTGTGGGTCCGCGGTCTCGAGCGGTCCTTCCACGCCCTGGTCGCGGGCGCCCGGGAGGGAGACGCTACGTGGTTCAACGCCCTCAGCAGGATCCTGACGGCGCCCGACGCCGCGCAGGTCATGCTCGGCCTCGGATCGACCGAACGCGTCGACGAGGACGGCCAGGCGATCGCGACCGCGCTGCTCCTCGCCTCGGCCTTCGTCCCGCGCCTCGAGCCGCCTGCGACCGAACGCCTGCGTGCCTGGACCGGCGCGCTCCTGCGCCTGCGCCGGGCCGTGCGGGACGACGCGGCCCTCATCGTGCGCCGCGGACCGGGAGGCGTGGTGCTCGTCCAGCGTGGGAACGCCGTCACGGTCGTCAACGTGGGCCCTCACCCGCGGACCGCGCTGCTCCCCTCGTCCCGACGCGCCTGGACCGTGGCCGCGCGGTGGTCACCGCCGGACGACCCGGCCCAGACCGGCGGGGAGGTCGACGACGTCGCTCGGCCACGGCCCGACCACGCGAGCGCGCGACCGGACCTCGAGCCCCTCGCGCCGGCTCCCGTCGACGAGTCCTCCGTGCGTGTCGCGGGCCGTTCGGCTGTCGTCCTGACCGCGAGGTGACTAGCCTCACCCGCATGGGAAAGCACTCGTCCGGCTCGGCCGGCCCCGCACCAGCACCTGAGGGCAGCGCGGCCCGTTCCGGCAGCAAGAAGTCCGCCGGCTGGGACGTTCCACCCGTCGAGTCGCTGCGCGCGCCGCGCGGGTTCGACCTCGCGGCGTTCGACCGCGCCTCGACCCCCGGGTGGTCCCAGGGGCGCAAGCAGGCCGAGCGGCTGCTCGACGCGCACGCCGACGAGCTCTCGGACCTCCAGGAGCGCCTGTTCGCCGAGGGACGCAGCGGCGGGAACCGTTCGGTCCTGCTGGTCCTGCAGGGCATGGACACCTCGGGCAAGGGCGGGATCGTGCGGCACGTGATCGGCCTGGTGGACCCGCAGGGTGTCCAGCACACGTCGTTCGGGGTCCCCACCGCGGAGGAGCGTGAGCACGACTACCTGTGGCGCATCCGTCGCGCCCTGCCGGACCCGGGCTACCTCGGGGTCTTCGACCGTTCGCACTACGAGGACGTCCTGGTGGTCCGTGTCGACGAGCTGGTCCCCCCGGAGGTCTGGGAGTCCCGCTACGACGAGATCAACGCGTTCGAGCAGGAGCTCGTCGCGAGCGGCACGACGATCGTCAAGGTCGCCCTCTTCGTGTCGCTGGACGAGCAGAAGGCGCGGCTCCGCGAACGCCTCGAGCGTCCCGAGAAGCACTGGAAGTACAACCCTGGCGACATCGACGCGCGCAAGAAGTGGCCCGCCTACCAGGAGGCGTACCAGGCCGTGATCGACCGCACCAACACCGAGGTCGCGCCGTGGCACGTCGTCCCGGCCGACTCCAAGTGGTTCTCGCGGCTCGCGGTCTCCGAGCTCGTGCTCGACGCGCTGCGCCGCCTGGACCTCGGGTGGCCGCCCGCCGACTTCGACGTCGCGACCGAGCTCAGGCGGCTGGAGTCCGCGTGAGCGCGCGACCGTCCTCGGCGAGCGAGCCCAGCCGGGACAGCGCCCGGAAGTACTTCTTGCGGTAGCCGCCGCGCAGCATCTCGTCGGTGAACATCGCGGCCTCGGCACCTGCGGCGCCCGCCCCCTCGGCCTGGCCGCCCGCGAGCAGGACGGGCACGTCGCGGTCGTAGAGGCGGTCGACGAGCACCACGAGCCGCAGCGCGGCCGACTGCTCGGTCACCGGGTGGACCCCGGTGAGCGCGACGAGCGTGACGTCGTCGAGCATCGCGCCGTACTTGCTGGGGTGAACGTGCCGCAGGTGGTCGAGCACCTCGTCGAGCGAGTCGAGCGTCGCGCCCGGGTGGCTCGCCGCGACCTGAGCGACGACGTCGGCGGGCAGGGGCTGCGTCTCGGTCACGACCGCGCGGTGACGGTAGTCCTCGCCGTCGACCCGCATGACCTCGAACCGTGCCGCCATGGCCTGGATCTCGCGCAGGAAGTCCTCGGCCGCGAAGCGTCCCTCGCCCAGCGAGCCGGGCAGCGTGTTCGAGGTCGCGGCGAGTGCGACGCCCCGGTCCGCGAGCTCGCGCAGGAGCCGGGACATGAGGACCGTGTCGCCCGGGTCGTCGAGCTCGAACTCGTCGATGCAGACCAGCCGCTTGGTCGCGAGCGCGTCGACCGTGGCCTGGAAGCCCAGGGCCCCCACGAGGTTGGTGTACTCGACGAACGTCCCGTAGGCCGCGTCGGGGCCCACCGCGTGCGCGAGCGAGGTCAGCAGGTGGGTCTTGCCGACGCCGAACCCGCCGTCCATGTAGATCGCGGGCACGGCCTTGCGCTTGGCGAACAGACCACGCATGCCTCTGCCGGACGCACCGGGAGCGAGCTGGGCACCCACCTCCTCGAGACGGGCGACCGTCGAGGCCTGGCTCGGGTAGGCGGGGTTCGCGCGGTACGTCGCGAAGCGTGCGTCGGCGAAGTGGCGCGGCGGCACGAGGTCCGCGAGAAGTCGCGTGGGCGGCACGACGGGCCGGATGTCCGCGAGCGCCCGCACGCGCGCCGTGCTCTCGGTGCCCGCGTCCGGCAGGCTCGCCGTGCCCGGAGCGGGCGAGGCGGCGGTGCGGGGCGGGTTCGACGAGTCGGACGGGGTCCCGGCGAGATCGGGAGGCGCAGCAGTCACGAGGATCCAGCCTACGCGCACTAGCCTGGCGGGATGAGCGCTGTGTCGGACGTCACCCCATCGAGCCCTGCCCCGTCGCTGCCCGCGCTGGACGTGCTGCTGGGCCCGGGCGGCGCGGGGCACCTCGCCGGGACGCGCCTGGAGGTCACGCCCCGCGAGGAGGAGCTCGCAGCGTTCTACGCGTCCCCGCCGGGGCTGCACGTGCGCGCGAACATGGTCTCGAGCGTCGACGGCGGCGCGTGGGGACCCGACCATCGATCGGGCACCATCAACGACGCGGCCGACTGGCGTGTGTTCCGGGTGCTGCGAGCCCTCGCGGACGTCGTGCTCGTGGGGGCGGGCACAGCACGGGCCGAGGGCTACACCGCGCTCGACGTCCCGCGCGGGCTCGAGCACCTGCGTGCGGGACGCGGCCCGCTCGAGCTCGCGGTCGTCACGCGCAGCGGCCACCTGCCCGCAGCGCTGGCCGCAGGCGATCGTCCGCCGTTCGTCATCACGGACGAGCACGGGGCGGGGATCGCCCGGGCGAGCGTGCCCGCGGACCGCGTCCTCGTCGTCGGGCCCGACGACGGCGCGCGCGCGGGTGCGCCGCTCCCGTCCCAGGACCTCCCCTCCCCCACGCCCGGGCCCGACCTGCGAGCCGGGCTCGCAGCCCTGACCGACCGGGGCCTGACACGGGTGCTGTGCGAGGGCGGCCCGCACCTGCTCGCGGACCTGCTCGCGGCCGACCTGCTCGACGAGCTGTGCGTGACCACGACGCCGGTGCTCGTCGGACCGGGGCCGGGACGGATCGTGGCCGGCATGCCGCCCCTCGTCGCGGGCGCTGCGACCGGCCCCGCGAGCGCCGACCCGCGCCGTCCACGGCTCGAGCACCTGCTGCACGCAGGCGGGACACTGGCTGCCCGATGGGCGCTGCGCTGAGAACGTTGACTAGTCTGGGCCTGTGACCGACACCATCCTCGTCCTGACCGAAGACACCCTCGCCGCCGTGGACGTGGAGCACATCCTGTCCCTGCACCCCGACGAGACCCTCGCCTACCGGGTCCTGGTACCCGCCGACACCGAGCGCAACGTCGTCTCGGCGATCATCGACCACCTCAGCGTGGGAGAGCTCAAGGAGGCGTGGGACGAGGTGCTCGGCAAGGAGCCGTCGCGGGCCCAGGCCACGGCCACCGCCCAGGAGCAGCTCGACGCGAGCGTCGCCGAGCTCCGTGCCGCGGGCCGCGAGGCCGACGGCACGGTGACCGAGGACGACCCGCTGCCCGCGCTGCGCGCCGCGGTCGCCGCCGGTGACGTCCGCGAGATCGCGATCGTGACCTACCCGCACGCGGTCGAGGACACGTTCCACCAGGACTGGGCGTCGCGCGCCCGCGAGGAGCTGCACGTGCCCGTGCTGCATCTGTACTCGGGCACCAGCGAGCTGGGCTGACCCGACCACCCGCACGCCGCGGCCGCACCTCACGACGCGGCGAGCACGACGACGAGCCGCACCCGACGACCGAGCCGCACCCGACGACGAGGGGCCGTCACCACCAGGTGG